>JAISSE010000309.1 GCA_031273285.1 Prevotellaceae bacterium | reverse complement strand
ACAATCCTGTCTTCCGGAGGCAGTTGCAGGTCGCCTATTATGCGATTCATCCATGTGCCGACAACTTCTATTTCGACGGAATTTTCCCCTTTCTTCAACTGCGATGTTACATTGACGCGATAGGGCGCCGTCCATACTCCGCCGACGTATTTGTTGTTAATCCTGACTTTAGCCATGACGTTAACTTTGCCGAGGTCGAGATACAGTTCACTGTTTGCGGGTTTTTCGTCGACTGTAAACTTAGTCGTATAGACTGCCGTTCCGGAATAATAGCGGATTTGGTCGTTCTCGTGCCGAGTCCAGTCCTGCAGTTTGTCGAAGATTACGGTTTCCGCCGGACCGCGTTTTACCGCATCCGATTCGAAAGTTACCTCCCACGGCGAATTTATCGCGGTTACGGTTTTCGCATCGGGAAAATTGTCGCTCGATTCGGCGGCAGATCCTTTCCTGCGGAACACGATGAAAGCGCTTTCGAGCGGTTCCAGCCGTATCGGGACTGCGGTTGTCCCGCCGGTTTGCTCAAACGCGGGCAGGGGACGAATCTCTCCCGATACGGCGTCCCAGAGTTCGGGCTGCATATCTTTAACCCTGAATCCGATAACGGTATTCACCCGCTGTTCGCTCTGGTTGGTGATGAAATAGATGTCTTTGCCGCTGACAGTCCGGTGAGCGTACAGTACGGGGACTTTGTCGTCAATACGGCAGTCGGGGACTGTTTTCGTCAAATCAAATGCTTCCTGCATGGACATGCCGGTCAGTATTGTTCCTTTCCCGTAGCTGCGCTGTTTCACGGACAAATCGCCCCACATTTTTTCGGCTGTGGATTTTACCTGTTCGTCGGCTTCGGGATAATTTTGCATGCTCGGCGAACGGCTTGGCGGCGGTCCCAGTACAACCGCTCCTTCGGCAACCAGCTGTTCGATTTTCCGCAACACTTCGGGACGCATTGTTTCCAGTTCCGGCAGTACCAGAACGCTGTACGAGGTGCCGTGAGGCAGGGTCAGTTTCCCGTCTTTCACAAACAAATCGCGAACAATCACTTCGGCATTGATATAGTCGTAATTGTATCCTCGCGGTATTTCGGGATTGCGTATTCCCGTCATTTTCGGAGCGTCTTCACCGATAAAATATGCCGCATCGGCAACATTCAGCCCCTGCTGAAGCATAAAGTTGCACCGTTTGAGATACAGGGTAAACAGGTCGATCTGACCGAACCATGTGTTTTTGCGGTTAAATTCGTTTCCGAACCATGCGTCGACACCCGGATAACGGTCTTCATAAGCCTGCTGGATATACACATGCAGCAAAGTGTTGTTGACGCCTTCGGTAAACGACCAGTCGCCGCGGCGTTTCATAACCGCCGGATAACGGCTGTAGCCGTTGCCCGCGCAGGTGAAGGATTCCGCCGAAACTTTTGTTTTTCCGTAAATATGCGCGCTTGAGGACGCCGCCCGGTTTTCTATGTCTCCGAGATTGCCTTCGCTCCAAAATTCGCCTCCGATTTCGTCTGACTGTCCGCCATACTGAAGAAATTCGCCCGGAAACCCCCAGTGTCCGTAATTTTCCAGCCATGTGGTAAGTCCGTGTTTATTGCTGATTTCTCTCAGACCGCCGACATAATCATAGGACACTTTGTCGGCAACCATGCGCCTGACGTCCCACAGAAAACGGTCGGACAAATCGGGGCTGCCGATGACATGTCCGTTGAAAACGGGGACAAACGGAAGCGCATCGTAACCGTAACGCTCTTTGAACTCCTCGAAAAATCCGTCGGTAAAGTTCTGACCTCCCGTTTCGTAACTGTCTTCAACCACGACCTTCCATGTTTTGCGGTCTTCGGGAGGTATCCGTTCTATTATTTTGCCGAGAAAAGCCTCGAAATGCGCTTCAACATGCTTTTTGCTCATTTTATCCACTTCAAGACCTGTTCCTTCCGGCGTGGCGGGAGAATTTGTTACGCCTGTCGGACTCATCCCCGTGCGCATGATTATCCATTCGCCTTCGGGAACATCCCACGAAAGTGTACCGTCCGAAGCCATATATTTCGAAATATCCGTTACCTGTTCGGGTTTTGCCGTCAGGGATGCCGCATCGGGCAGAATATCCGCCTGTTTATCCCAAAGATAATCGTGCCAGTAAGGGAGCGGCGTTTGAAACATTTTCGCCAGCGATTTTTCGGGATAACGTTCCGTAACCGGTGTCGCCGAAAGGATTATGTTCCGAAAAATGCTTCCGCCCATTGCATTGCGAAAAACGATGCGGTATTCCGAAGCCGCAGTTTCCGGAAACGAAATCACAATCGGAGCATAAGGGTTGAAACCCACGCTAAGACTGAAATTGGTTCGGTTGATATTGAACTGTTTGACCGGTTTGAACTCCGTTCCGTCCTTTGCCTGCAGTTCGGCGTCGGCGTAGGCGGTTCCGGCAATATGAATTTCCAGACTGCGTGCCGTAACGGTTTCGGGCAGAACAAGTCCGATATGCGATTCTCCTTCCGGAAGGATGTATTTGTCGGGACTTTCCGACGGTTGCGGTATTTTATTATCGGAAAATATCACGCGGGCGGCAGGCGTATCGAACAGATTTTGCCTGTAACCGGCGGAAACGGGGAAAGCTATGACTTTCAAATCCTGAAAATCATAGTATGTTTCGGGTTTCGACAATTTTTCTTCTATTCTGGCGGGACCTTTGACGCGCAATTCCGAAGCCGCCAGATAGCGCATCGACTGTTCGGGTCTTATCCATGGACCGCCCGACTGGCTCCATCCGGGGGAATTGAATATCCCTATTTCGATATCCAGTTCCGTCGCGGTTTTCAGGGCGGCATGCGTTATTTCCCACCATTCTTCGCTAAGAAGTTTAACATTTCCCGCGGGATACCCTTCACCGATGTTTCCGATAAAAGCCCGGTTGATACCCGCCTGTTTCATTGCCTGCAAGTCTTTGACAACCGCCTCTTTCGAGATGTTGTTGTTTATCCAGTACCAGTATACGCCGGTATGCACGCTGTTTGGAGGTGAAACAAATCCTCTCTCTATTGCCGAAAAGTCGTCCGAACATCCGGCGAACAAAATTACCGAGACCGTAATATTTGTTATAACTGTGTTAAAAATTTTCATTTTACATATTTTTTTT
>JAISSE010000298.1 GCA_031273285.1 Prevotellaceae bacterium | reverse complement strand
CGTTCCCGGACTGGTTGAAACATCCACGAATCTTGCCATAGTGAAATCCGGAAACGGGATAATAGAAGTTATGTGCCTGATTCGCAGCTCCGTTGAGTCGGCAAAGGATGATTTGGTTTTGATGGAAAAATCCGTATTCAGTCTGGCAGGTGCAAAGAGTGAATCTTCAGGGAGTTATCCCGGATGGAATCCGAACATGAACTCGCCTGTTCTTTCAAAAATGAAAAAAATATACCGCGACATGTACGGAACTGAACCCGAAGTGAAAGCTATTCACGCCGGTTTGGAATGCGGACTGCTGGGAGGAATTTATCCCGACTGGGATATGATTTCCTGCGGTCCGACAATCATGTTTCCTCACTCTACATCCGAGAAAGTGGAGATTAAATCCGTGGAGAAATGGTGGAATTTTCTGAAGGCAACTTTGGAAAATCTTTAATCATACCTATTTATATATAGCATGATTTTGGAATAACTGTATTGCTGTGCCGGATAGTCTCAAATATAAATGTAAATTGCTGATAATCGCTTTCTTATTTGCTGGCGGATATTCCGTAGCTCAAAGCGATTTCGATCTTTCGCAACGTCATTTCAATGAGGCGTTATACAATCCCGCAGCCACCGGCAATACTTTTACGACATCCGTATTTATGCATGCACGAGCACAATGGATAGGACTGCAGGGCGCTCCCACTACGGAAGCCATCAGTTTCGATTCTTATCTGACCAACCTTAATTCGGCTATAGGACTGACGATTACCGGCGATCAGATTGGTTTCACGAATACCTATGTGGCGCGTATCGCGTATGCATATTATATTCCGGTGCTCAACCGCTCTCTGCTTTCTTTCGGAATTTCGGCTTCTCTGCTCAACAGAAATCAAAATGCTTCGGGCGCACTGGTGGACGATTTGGCTGACAGTGAATTGTTTTATGCCGATATTTCGGAAAACAAATCCGATTTCGAGTTTGGAATAGAACTCAAAGGTCCGGTAAAAATCGGTTCGACGATACGGCATTTGGGTCCGAAAGTATCGTCCCGATACTTCAAATCGTATTCGATGAATGTATGGTCGTATGCTTCCGTGAAAGTCAATGCATTTCACAGTGTTACGATAGAGCCTGCCGTGTCCCACGTTTATCGCGACAAATTCAACAGGTTCGAAGGAGGGATAATCTCCTATTTCAAAAAGACGAAAACCACGGCGGCATATAACGACAAATACTGGTTCGGAGGAATGTGGCGTTTGCACGGGCAGTTTGCCGTTTTAGCCGGAATTTCCCTGACACCGCAGCTAAGAATCGGTTATTCATTCGATTACGGAGTCGGAGAATTAGCCCGGATTTCGGAATTCGGTACCCACGAAATTTTTATTTCATGGCATCTGAACCGTTCCACACCCGGCGATGTCGGCTGTCCGGCATATCGCGATCACAGCTCCAAAGCGAAGAAAAAACGCGGATTTTTGAAAGAAATTGACAGTCGATTCAAGTTTTAGGAGATTATTTTCATGCAAATAATAAAAAAAATAAAAAATTTTTTTCAACGCGAAAATGCTGCATGACAGGTTAATAGCAATAATTTTGTGAGTTTCATGGAAGTAAATTTAAGTTTTTTTTGAAAAAATTGTGCTGCAATAGATTAAAATGTATTATCTTTGCCGCATTAAATAATGTTTAACTTTAATATTTTATAAATTTTTATTATCATGACTAAAGCTGATATTGTAAATGAGGTCTCTAAAAGTACAGGAGTAGAAAAAGCTACAGTGCAGAAAACTGTAGAAGCATTCATGGAATCCGTTAAAGGTTCCTTAGCTAAAAACGAGAACGTGTATCTTCGCGGTTTCGGAAGTTTTATAGTTAAGAAACGGGCTCAAAAAACAGCTCGCAACATTTCCAAGAATACTACAATTATTATTCCCGAACATTTTATTCCCGCTTTTAAGCCGGCAAAGGTTTTCTTATCCAAGGTTAAAGGTACCGTAAAAAAATAAGCCTTATGCCCAGCGGAAAGAAAAGAAAGAGACATAAAATGGCAACTCACAAGCGCAAAAAGCGTTTGCGGAAAAATCGGCACAAAAAGAGAAAATAACCTTTTTGCTGATTTGAGTTAAAAAAAACGAACCTAAAGACCTTTTTGGGTCTTTAGGTTTTGTCTTAATATTATGGGTAAAAACATAAATTCGATTTTGTGCTATGGTTAACAGGGAGTTGGTTATAGATGTAGCTTCCTCCGGTATTTCAATTGCATTACTTGAAAGCAAGAAAATAGTTGAACTGAGCAGAGAGACCATCAGCGGCGATTTTTCGGTTGCTGACGTCTATTTGGGTAAAGTCAAGAAAATCATGCCCTCGCTGAATGCGGCGTTTGTTGATATCGGGCATGAGAAGGATGCCTTTATTCACTATCTGGACTTGGGATACCATTTTCAATCGCTGAATAATTTTGTGCTTCACAACACCTCTAATGCCAAAAAACTGGCTTTCACAAAAGCTAAAATGGCTGAGCCTCTTGAAAAGGAAGGAAAAATAACTTCGTTTTTGAAACAGGGACAACCAATTATGGTACAGATTGTTAAAGAGGCTATTTCGACAAAGGGACCAAGACTTACGTCCGAAATTTCCATTGCCGGAAGGAATCTGGTACTTATACCCTTTTCCGATAAAATTTCAATTTCTCAAAAAGTTTCTTCAAACGAAGAGAAAAAAAGATTAAGACGCCTGATTAAAAGCGTGCTTCCGCCTAATTTCGGGGCAATTGTGAGAACTGCCGCCGAAGGAAAAAGCGAAGATACCTTGAAGGACGAACTGACGTCGCTGATTGAACGATGGTACGAATGTTGCGGAAAACTGAAAACATTCAGGAAACCCGAATTACTGATAAGGGAAATCAATCGCACCTCAGCCATTTTGCGGGATATGCTAAACGGATCGTTCAACAATATTTATGTAAACAATCAGTCTGTATATAACGAAATAAGGGAATTTATTACGAATATAGAGCCTGAAAAAGAGAAGATTGTAAAGTTTTATCGGGGAAAAGCGGGTATTTTTGAGTATTACGGTATTGCCAAACAGATTAAAGGCATATTTGGACGTGTTGTATCCTTGAAGACAGGTGCTTACATGATAATTGAACATACCGAAGCGCTGCATGTGATTGATGTAAACAGCGGAATAAGAATGAAATCCGGCAACAGCCAGGAAACACACGCGCTTGAAGTGAATCTTCTGGCGGCGGAAGAAATAGCTCGGCAACTTCGTGTCCGCGATATAGGAGGAATAATTGTCGTCGATTTTATCGACATGCATAATTCCGAAAATAAGTTGCTGCTATACAATAAAATACAAAAACTGATGGAGAACGACAGGGCAAAACACAATATCCTGCCCCTGACGAAGTTCGGACTCATGCAAATCACGCGGCAAAGGGTTCGTCCCGAGCTTAATATAAAAAATGACGAAACATGTCCCACCTGTCACGGTTCGGGACATATTGCCCCAAGCGCCGTTTTCGACAATCAGTTGAAAAGTCAGATTGCGTATTTTGTCAGCAAAAGCGAAGACAAACGCCTGACAGTGATTGTACATCCTTATGTTGCCGCCTATCTGAAAAAAGGATTTCCTTCCTTGAGACTGAAATGGTCTTTTCAATACAGATGCCGGTTGAAAATTAAAGCGGACTCTTCCTTTAGTTATTTGGAATCAAAGATATATAACCAAAGCGGAGAAAAACTTAACGAGTAATCCGTCTGTCGTTGTTTGAACAAAAACTTATGGGGTTGGCAACAACCCCATTTTTTTTGTTACGGCTTGTCCGGCTTGTGAGATTGCTTTCGGCTCGTTCCTCGCCGTCGCAATGACGACAGGGCGGGTTCCGGCTTGTCCCTACTACTACTGATGACGGAAATCGCGCAATCGACAGGAATACAGGAAAAAGCTGTCTCGAAAGAGATATTTTTCAAACGCAAAGTCCGCAAAGAATTTTCGCAAACGTAAGTTCGACGCAGTCAAACGTAAGTTCGGCGTAGCCAAACTTCGCAAGGGGGGGGAACGGTGTCGACGAAAGGTTTCTATTATTTTGATTTTCAATCATAATCAGACGACTCCCGATGCGGCATAAAATAAACCGGCACTTCGTTTTGCACACGGACGACGTGCGCAGATTAGGGTTTCGTAATCGCAAACAGCCTTTGAGGGATTTCGTTTTGTTTACCTTTGGCTCGCATCAGCTCAATATACCGGTTGTAGATTTTTCGCGCTTTGATTTTCAGACCGTTTTTCATAAGAGCATCGCCCAAATTCAGATAACCGACGGTTCTGTCGGGGTATTCGGCAATAACAGTCTCCAGAATAATTATAGCCG
>JAISSE010000243.1 GCA_031273285.1 Prevotellaceae bacterium | reverse complement strand
CCGTGCGTCCCCCGCTGTTCGGCGTAGCGTCTCGCTACGTCGGAGCTAAAAGCAGGCCTCCGGCTTGCGCAACGCTCCCACTTTTTAAGGACTTTAAGGTATTTTACACATAAGAATATAAAATTCATAGTTCATAGTTCATAGTTTTTTAATTACTTTTGCAAAAAATTAATTTAATACATGATGAAATTTTTATTTATTTTATTGTTATTTGCCGGATTGAGTTATGACATCTCCGGCAAACCAAAGGTGACGGACGGATATCCTGTCGCCAATTTTGCATTAACGGTCAATGCTTCCGAAAACGGAGATTTGTATGGACATATCTTCCAAAACCCCGGAAAATTAGGACAATGGTTAGCCGACAGAAGTTCGGCTTTGCTGTTTGTTGAAAAAAACGGAACCCGACATCCATTGTCGGGATTTAAACAAAAAGACATCCGGCGTTCGTTTCCATTTGTGAACAACACCTACGCCGATTCGCCGCTTATTCCCGCAAAGGTAACTCTCCGAACTTTTTGCCCCCTGGGAATAAATGACGTGGAAACATCCTCCCTTCCCGCGTTACTGTTGGAAATTGTATGTTCAAATCCAACCTCAAAAACAACAGAGTTTAACTTTGTGATTCGTCCGGATTCGTCTGTTACAAAAAACATGCAGGCATGTCAAACGCCGGAATATTCCGGCGTCGCCGACGCAGTTTATCAGATAACCTGCAACTCGCCTGCAAACTGGAAAAACAACGAATTAACAATCCCGGTATCATTAAAGCAAAATGAACAAAAAGTTCTCCGAATCGCATTTACCCTGTACGACGAGAATTGGATCAGTGCAAATCAATTTCCCGACATCAACAGCCTGACCGCTTACGTTCACCGCACCTGGTCGGTGTTACAGGAAAAAACCGAGCTGTTTTCCGAAGCCATTCCGCAAACAGGCGATGCGGAACTCGATAAATACCTTCGCTGGTACATGATTCCGGGCATATCGCTGACAAAATGCACAAAAAACAACGAAATCCTCACAATGGGCTATCGCGAACTGAATCAGCGCGACAGCTACTGGACCTCATGGCTGCACCTTGTGCTGTTTAAGGATGCGGAACGTAAAATGATTGAAGAAAGCGCCGCTCATCAACAAGTTTCTGGTAAAATACCAACCACCATTTTGCCGCTTATCGAACGAAACGACGATTTGGATATCAACGCCTTTTTCATTCTGCGTGCAACCCGTTTTTATCAATATTATAACGATAAACCGGAACTCGAAAAACATTGGTCGTCATTGAAACGGGCAATGGACTGGCTCATATCAAGAGACTTGTCCGGCGACGGACTTCCGGTGCAGGTGTCGTTTTGGGGCGATTGGAAGGATGTACGCGGCATAGAAGGACGAAAATATTCTCCCTTTTCGGGACTGATATATCTGGCAGCCCTCAAACAAATGATATTTCTCAGCAAAGAATGTAATGATACCGAAAGCCTTTCCAGATATGAATCCGCCTACGGAAAAGGATACAAATTTATCAATAAACCGGTGAACGAAGGAGGCTTGTGGAACGGAAACTATTATTGTCAAATATGGAAAACGGGAGAAATCAACGACAAACTGTTGCAGGATCAAACCGTTGGAATACTGTTTGATGTAGTGGATAAAGACAGGGCGTCGAAAATCATTGACGCATTAAATACCAAAAGCATGACCAAATACGGTATAGCCGAAACGTTTCCCTATTATCCCGAAAGTTTTGGATATAAACCCGCCACCTATCACAACGGAGCGGTGTGGCCCTGGCTCAGTTTTATGGATTGCTGGGCGCGCCTCCACGCAGGTCGAAAACAGGAAGCTGTCGAACTGATAAAAAAGGTAGCTGACGCCGATTTGGTAGCCTCCGGAGACTGGTCGCCCAACGAACATATCAACAGTTTAACAGGCGAAAATCTCGGATATCAGTTGCAGGGATGGAACGCCGGACTGTTTGGACTGGTATATTTCGGAATTGTTCATCAGGGAATTATACCTTAAAAAACGGGTCATGAATTAAAACGGCAGATCGGCTCTCAAATTATTTTTAGGGAACTCCTAAAAACTGCTTTTTCGGCGTTCAATGTCAATTTTATTAATTTTTAAATCCTCATTTACAATTAGTAAACTCCGGTTTAAAAATCTCGTCTGCCTTGAAAAATCGAGTTTTTAGGAGTTCCCTTTAGTCGCCGAATTACACGAATTAAACCGAATGTTAATCCGCAAATTCATGTTTTATACTTCATATTTAATTAAAAAATCCTGCGGAGTAAAAAATCGGTTTAATTCGTGTAATTCGGCGACAAAAAAATCGCGGATTTCAATTCGTTGTAACTCCGAGTTCGGCAAGTATTTTGTCGCGGTTTTGGATACAATATTTAGTTATGACGAAATGCCGGGTATTTTCAAGTTTGGCGAGCTGTAACTTCCCGTCTTCTATTTCATAAATGTCGGCATCGGGATACATCATCACAATGGGCGAGTGCGTGCTGATAATGAACTGCGAATTTGCCTTTACCAGTTCATCCATCCGCACTAAAAGAGCGAGCAAACGCATGGGCGACAGGGCGGCTTCCGGTTCGTCGAACATATAAACGCCATTGCCTCCCAGACGATTTTGGAGTGTCGAAAAATTAAAATTGCGTGAACCGCCTTCGGGATTAAAACCGTACGCAACAGCGAAGGCTTCCAGCAGCGTAGATTTCCCTGTACCGTTTTCGCCGATGATAAATGTAACGGGTTTGTGAAATTCCAGTTTCCGAAAATTTCTGATGACGGGAATATTAAACGGATAATGTTCCGTATCCGTTTCCATTCCGTTTTTCAGAAAAAATTTCTCAATATATAAATGCGTGTTCATCGTGTATCGGGATTTTCTGTTTTCTCAGGCATCGAAGCCCTGTTCCCTGCCGTTCCTGTCCACAGATCCCCATTTGCCGTCGAGGTTGACGCGAGCCGAATCAAAGTGAAAATCTTCCGCCTCGTCGTATTTTAACGGAATGACTTCCCTGCCGGTTTTATCAATATATCCCCATTTGCCGTCGAGTTTGACACGAGCCATATCATCGGAAAAATCGTCCGCATCATCATATTTCAACGGAGTGATTTCCTTGCCGGTTTCATCAATATATCCCCACTTGCTGTTCGATGCGACACGTGCCATGCTACTATAAAAATCGTTCGCCTCATCGTATTTCAACGGAGTGATTTCCTTGTCGGTTTCATCAATATATCCCCATTTTCCGTTCAATGATACACGAGCCAAGTCACCGGAAAAACCCTCCGCCTTATCGTATTTCAACGGAATGATTTCTTTACCCGTTTGGTCAATATATCCGTATTTGCCGTTCAATGCAACACGTATCAGGTTGTCATAAGAAAAACTGTCTGCCTCATCGTATTTCAGCGGAACGATTTCTTTACCGGTGTAATCAATATATCCCCATTTTCCATTTAATGATACCCGAACCGAGTCGCTGTAGAACCAGTCCGCCTCATCGTATTTCAACGGAATAACTTCACTGCCTGTCCGGTAGATATGTC
>JAISSE010000213.1 GCA_031273285.1 Prevotellaceae bacterium | reverse complement strand
TTGTCGGTGAAGAATATAGCTCTCACCAAAGTCCCGTTTTCGTCGTATATTTCCGTCATTCTGTTTTCGCCGGAATAATCGATAAACACGTCGAAAGGAATATCCGGATTGTTTTTTGCCCATTTGTCGATTTCTCCGTCGATACCGGAATCAAGACTTAGTCGGCTCAGAATATTCGGCAGCCTGAAACCGTCAAGTATCTGTGTTATGGTTTGTTTGGTGCTGCCGGCGTCTGCGGCAAGTTTTTCCGCTACGGACGTCATATTGTTAATGACCTTCAATACGGGAGTTTGTCGGTATTTCCGTTCATACGCAAACACTGTTTTTTCCCTGTTCATCATTTCGACAGGGGCAAAAGCGGTTATAACAGGTTCTATTCGTATGCTTTCCCGTCCTGGGGTCGCGCTGCTGCTTTCAGGGATTTCTGCCGAAATATCTTCTTCGTCCGTTCTGTTTTCGATTGTTCGGGCTACGGGTTTGTCTGTTGTTTTGACTGTTTCGACGGTTTTCCCTGCGGGAGTATCCATCTTGTTTTCAGCTGTTTTATCGGGATGAATTTCGATTTTGGGTTCCGGTTTTATTTCGGATTCGGTTTTCGGAACAGGATTCAAAACTCTCTCCGAATCCGTTTCTGCAACAACCGGCAAATCAACCGGTTTGTCCTTTACCATAATCAGTACAAAAGCAATTATTGCGGCGGCGGCGGCAATCGATATCCACGGCAGATGAGTTTTGAACGTTCTGTGTTTCAGCGAATTTTTATCGGGCATCACGATGTCAGTATCCGGTATCAATCTGATTTGCCCGTACAGATTAACAAGCTTTTCCGCAGTTCGGTTTTCCGCGATGTCGCGAAGCGGATAATGTTCTTCTGCGGCAATTAAACATCTGTATTCCAATTCACTGCATTCGAACTCCATTTCGGAAGACCGTTTTATTTCATCTTTCGAATCGAACCGGATACTCTCGTCGGGAGCCAGTGCCGGCAAATCGTTCATGTTATCAATATCAAGCATAACTATTTATATAACAGCGTCAATACGTCCGATAAACCGTTTCATGTTCAATCGCGCCCTGTGGATATAGACTTTAACCTGCGAAAGACTCAATCCGGTGATGTTTTCTATTTCTTCGTATGAATATCCCTCATAATCACGCAAAAGCAAAACAGACCTCTGAATATCCGGCAAACGTTCCGCCGCACGGTGGAGCAGTTCGTTCAAGTCGGAATATTGCTCGTTATGCGCATCCTGAAAAGTTGTAACTGCGTATTTGTCAAACAATTTGTCTTTTCGTTTTTTGTCTATCATCGAATGGTAAGTTATCGTAAACAGGTATGATTTTGCTTTCGATATTTCCACTTTCTTCCTGTTAATCCACAGTGTCTCAAATGCTTCCTGCACCATATCCTTTGCTGTATCCATTTCATTCATAACTTTTAATGCAAAACGGTAAAGTCCGTCGGCATATTTATCTACACATTTGTTGTATTCTTCCGGTGACACAATCGTTTCAATTTTTGTCGGTATAACGAAATCCGCAACTGAAAAGTTACAGAAAAAATAATTTGTAAAGATATGACTTTTTTATAATCCCGCAGCGAAAATAATTTGACTTTTGGGTGAAAATATCCGACAGGACATTTATTTTCAGCGGATTATCGGTTATAACTCTTTTTTTTTCCCGACCGTCGGCTCGTATCCCGCATAACACAGCAATATCCGGTCGTAAACATATGCTTCAATGGCATGGACAACAAGTCGAACCGACAGTGTATCTGCCTGTGTTCTACAACAAAAAATCTTCCACATTACCCGGATGAACTACACTGAACGCACTTCCCGGATAAGTTTCCAAAAACTGATTCGGCACTTTATATTTGGCTGCCGGATTCCATTTAAACTCAAAAGCCTGCATTATTCCGTCTCCTTCTTCGATATAGTCGATTTCCTTTTGGCTGACGGTTCGCCAAAACCAGCTGTTTCGCCAAGGCATATTATATTCCATTTTTTTCTTTCGTTCCGCAACAAGAAAATTTTCCCACAAAGCGCCGATATCCTTACGGTTTTCGGCAATGGAAAAGTCGGCAATCAAAGCGTTACGTATACCGGTGTCGTAAAAATAGATTTTTTTACTGTTTTTCAATTCGTTTCGCAGATTTCGGCTGAAAGATCCCAGACGGAAAATAACAAAACACTGCTCCAGCAGGATAATGTACTTTTCTATCGTTTTGGCGTCCAATCCGCAGATTTGTCCCAGTTCGGAATAAGAAACTTGCGAACCTATTTGAAAAGCAATGGCTTGCAGCAGTTTCACCAGCTTTTCCGGTCGTTTGATTTGTTCCCACATCAGGATATCCTTGTACAGATAGCTATCCGATAACTGTTTCAGTATTTCTCTTTCATCGCCGGGATTGTTGATCACATCGGGATAATAGCCATATACCAGGCGGTGAAATAGCAACCTTTTTTCATCCAGCAAGCCATGATGTCCAACCATTTCGGCAAAAGAAACAGGATACATTTTATATTCCCATTTCCTGCCCGTCAGAGGTTCGTTTACCTGAGCGGCTAAATCAAAAGACGAACTTCCTGTGGCAACAAGCTGTATCGAAGGCAACTGATCTACGATTAGTTTTAATTTAATTCCTATATCCTTGATTCGTTGAGCTTCGTCGATAATTACATATTTCTTTTCTCCGAAAATGGATTTCAGCCGTGTGGATGATATGTTTTCAAAAAACGACTGGACATCCCACTCGTCGCCATTGAGCCAGAGCGCTTCTTCCGAATTTTTAAAAAGTTCTTTCAGCAGGGTTGTCTTGCCTACCTGCCTGGGTCCCATTACAATAATGGCTTTGCCTTTGTTCAGCAACTTTGCTTGAATAGCCTCGTTTAGAATCCGATGTATCATATCACTTTAATTTTGGCGCAAAGATACAATAAATTCGGAATATAATCCGAAAAAATCACAAAAAATCAGGAAATCAATCCGGGAAAAACGCAATAAATCGGGAATGCAATCCGCAAAAATTGCAATAAATTCGGAATGTAATCCGGGAAAATCGCAATAAATCGGGAATTCAATCCGGGAAAATCATAGAAAATCCGGAATATAATCCTGGAAAAGTGCGATAAATCGGGAATGTAATCCGCAAAAATCGCAATAAACTCGGAATGCAATCCGGGAAAATCATAAAAAATCAGGAATACAATACGAAAAAAATGCAATAAATTCGGAATATAATCCGGGAAAATCATAAAAAATCAGGAATACAATCCGGAAAAAGTGCAATAAATTCGGAATATAATCCGGGGAAATCATAAAAGATCAGGAATGCAATCCATAAAAAATGCAATAAATCGGGAATGCAATCCGCAAAAATGCAATAAATCGTGAATATATTAATTATCTGTGTTTTATAACGATGTAACATTGCGCTATATTTTATTGTGTTATTCGGGACTTTGATATCCGAATTTAACCCAGACCATGCTCTGCCAATCTGGAGCCTGTGTTGATTTTTTTATTTTTTTTGGAACAAATTTTGTAGTTTCGGCATTTATAAATAACTTTGTATATTGAAATATAGAATTATTATGGATATTATTAAAAATTTCGCATTGGGGGTATTTTCCTTATTTACAGTTGTTTCCTTTGGGCAAAATGTCGATTGCAAAGAGATGGGACTGAAAGACAACGTAAAAAATATCAGTGAAACCCAGTATAAACTGAACGACATTAACCC
>JAISSE010000124.1 GCA_031273285.1 Prevotellaceae bacterium | reverse complement strand
GGCGTAAACACTTCTTCCCGCCGTCCTGCAGGACGGCGGGAAGAAGCAGCCCGCAGGAAAAAAATGAAATGAAAAATGAATAAAAATTTAATGGAAAAAAGAGTATTAATGTGTCAACTTTTTTCAGGACGTGACATAGCGGACAGTGAGTTTTGAGAACTGAAAATGAATGTAATTGAGCGCCGGACTTGCATTTCGATGACTAAAATGATTTGTGAACCTGTCGACGGCTTTAATCAACGACTGTTTATCGACTGTAAAGGTCTGTAATTTACGTGTTTTACAAAGAATGGGTTGTGTGATGAATGACACTCCCGGCTCCAAGCGCCGTTCGTCATTGCGACGGCGGGGAACGTTACCGAAAAATTGCCGAAATTCGTGCCCGAAAATCCTAAATCGGCATATTACCGAAAAACTGCCATACATCGGTATTCGGAAGCGGTGCCGTTATAGTTACCTGTTCCTGTTTTACCGGGTGGACAAATGAAATCGAATGAGCTACGAGCGAAATACTTGCATCCCTGTTTGAGCGGTCGAAGCCATACTTCAAATCGCCTTTTATCGGAGAACCTATTGCTGCGAGCTGGCATCTTATCTGGTGATGTCGCCCGGTGAAAAGACGGATTTTCAACAGTATATAATTATCGCTTTTACCCGCGACGGTGTATTCCAGAACGGCTTCCTTTGTGTTTTTCGCGGGAAAATCGTAAACGTATGTTTTATTTTGCTGTTCGTTTCGCAAAAGATAGTGAGTCAGCATATCATGTTCTTTCGGAGGAGCGTTTTTGACTATCGCAAGATACGTCTTTTTAATCTCTCCGGTACGGAACAGCTCGTTCAGGCGCGTCAGGGATTTGCTTGTTTTAGCAAAGACGATGACTCCTCCGACGGGACGGTCCAAACGGTGTACAATTCCCAGAAAGACATCTCCGGGTTTGTTATCTCTCTGTTTGATAAACTTTTTCAGAAGTTCGACCAGAGGCTCGTCTCCGGTTTTATCGCTTTGTATCAGCTGTGAAGGCTTTTTATTTATCGCTATGATATGATTGTCTTCGTACAATATCTCCGGCGCGAATATGTCCTGTTCTGTCATTGTCTACTGTTTTTTTTCAATCTCGCTAAAATAAACCCTTTTCCGCGGCTTATTGTTCAATCACAGTTTCGCAAGTACCGTTTCAGTACCTTTGACGATGTCGCCCTCTTTCACGCATATCTCCGTACCCAAAGGCAAAAACAGGTCCATCCTCGAACCGAATTTGATGAATCCCAACTGCTGATTTTGCGCTACAAGCTCGCCTTCCCCGACATACGTTACTATCCGTCGGGCGACATAACCGGCTATCTGCCTGAAAAGTATTTCCGCTGTTCCCCTGTTGTCGACGTCAACCACAAATGTGGTACGCTCATTTTTTTCCGATGATTTGGGATGCCACGCAACAAGATATTTTCCCTGATGATGACGGAAATACTTCACTTTCCCGTTTACCGGCATCCAGTTGATATGCACATTGTTAATCGACATAAATACGGATACCTGCAACCTGCGATCGGCGAAATATTCCGTTTCTTCAACTTCCCGTATCATCACAATTTTCCCGTCGCAGGGAGAAAGTACAGCCCCCCGCACCGGCAAAAACGACCGGTTCGGGATCCGAAAAAAACGAAACATGAAAGCGAAAATTATAAAAAAGAATATTGTGCCTGCCCACAGGCATACCGAACCGTAGTAGCATGCACATGTCAGAAACAGTGCGAAAATAACTCCCGTCGTGCAAACAAACGTTTTTCCTTCCTTATGCAGTCTCATAATCTGTCGTAATTTTTAACATTCAATAACCTGATAAAATATTAATATTAAGAATATAAATGTATGCCGTAACGCAGGGCAGGGCGAACAGTGCGCTGTCGAAACGGTCGAGAATCCCGCCGTGTCCCGGTATCATTTTTCCGCTGTCCTTCACGCCGGCGGCACGTTTCAGCATGGATTCGGCAAGGTCGCCGAAAGTGCCGGACAAAGAGATAATTATCGCCATCGCGAACCAGTGAATATCGCCGAAACCGTAACGCCCGCCCCAAACGGACGACAGTATGAATGCCGCTGCCAGAGAAGCAATTATCCCCCCGAAAAATCCTTCCCATGACTTTTTCGGCGAAATCCGTTCAAACAGCTTGTGT
Source organism: Prevotellaceae bacterium (assembly GCA_031273285.1). Taxonomy (GTDB): domain Bacteria; phylum Bacteroidota; class Bacteroidia; order Bacteroidales; family UBA932; genus JAIRLF01. The sequence goes on along the minus strand of JAISSE010000124.1, from coordinate 3,010 downwards.
TTGCCTTTGCGTCCGAACATCATTCCGAAACAGTAGGCGCCGACATCGTTGCTCCACAGAAAGATAAACACGGCGAGAAGAATACGGTGGTCGTAATTCCCTTCATGCAGGCTCAGTGCCGTTGTCAGCGACAGGGGCAGGGCAATATATATCACTCCGAGCAGTACGCCGGCAATATTCATAAACGGAGCGCGGGATGCGGAATAAAGTTCCGCGATAAATACCGCAATCACCGGAACAATCGGTATCCAGAAACAGTTCGCGGAAATCAGCCCGAAACCGTCGGCATAAAAAAGCGCAAAGAGCGTTACGGCAAGCGTATAGCCAAGCGATTTTCTTAATCCGAACGGTTTCGGCAAAATCATGCCGTAAAATTCGTGAATCCCCGCAATGATGATAAACAGCAGTATAACCCCGTACCCGAAAGGATGGAATATTATTCCCGACAATAATATGCACAGAAATATTATCCCGCTGATTGTACGTGTTACCAAATTGCTCACCTCTCTGACTATTCTTCGGATTCCCGAGAATCCGTTTCATTGTTGTTATATTTAAGCGGTTCCGTTAATCCCAATTCTTCCAGTCTGTTGCTTTTTCTTTTGCCGAAAATCTTTTCCAGATCTTCGCTGAAAATCACTTCTCTTTCCAGGAGCAGCTCCGCCAAAGTTGTGAGACCTTCCCGATGCTCCACCAGCACCGATTTTGCCATATTGTAGGCAATATCAATGAATTTTTTCGTTTCTTCGTCAAGAAGTTCCGATGTTTTTTCGCTGTATGGCTTGGAAAAGGAATATTCCGCCTGTCCCGAAGAATCGTAATAGCTCAGATTGCCGACTTTTTCGCTCATTCCGAAATATGCGACCATGGCGTAAGCCTGTCGGGTAACTTTTTCCAAATCGCTCAGGGCGCCCGTGGATATTTTTCCGAACGTAAGTTCTTCCGAAGCGCGTCCGCCCAAAGTTGCCGCCATCTCGTCCATCATCTGCTCGGTTGTCGTAATCTGCCTTTCGTCGGGCAGATACCATGCGGCGCCCAGCGAACGACCGCGCGGTATAATGGTAACTTTGAGCAGCGGATTTGCATGTTCCAGAATCCAGCTGACGGTTGCATGTCCGGCTTCGTGGAAAGCAATGGTACGTTTTTCTTCTTTGGTGATTAATTTGCTTTTCTTCTCCAGTCCCGCGATTATTCTGTCTATTGCATCAAGAAAATCCTGTTTGTCAACTATCTGCTTGTCTTTTCTGGCGGCAATCAAAGCCGCTTCGTTACAAACGTTCGCAATATCCGCACCCGAAAATCCGGGAGTTTGCCGCGCCAGAAAATCAATGTTGAAATCGGGATCCAGTTTCAGACCGCGCAGGTGAACTTTGAAAATATCCACACGTTCCTTATATTCCGGCAAATCCACATATATCTGCCTGTCGAACCGTCCGGCGCGCATCAGGGCTTTATCGAGTATATCGGCTCTGTTTGTTGCAGCCAGCACAATGACCCCGCTGTTTGTACCGAAGCCGTCCATTTCCGTCAGCAGCTGATTCAAGGTATTCTCTCTCTCGTCGTTACCCGAAAAACCGGCATTCTTGCCGCGCGCTCTTCCGACGGCGTCAATTTCGTCGATAAACACAATGCAGGGCGATTTTTCTTTTGCCTGCCTGAACAGGTCGCGGACGCGCGATGCCCCGACGCCCACGAACATTTCGACAAAATCGGAACCGGACATCGAAAAGAACGGAACATTTGCCTCTCCCGCCACTGCCTTTGCCAGCAGTGTTTTACCCGTACCGGGAGAGCCGACAAGCAAAACGCCTTTCGGTATTTTTCCTCCCAAATCGGTGTATTTCTTGGGATTTTTCAGGAAATCGACTATTTCCATTATTTCCACTTTCGCTTCTTCCAGACCGGCGACGTCGCTGAATGTGATTTTTTTCGATTCGGATTCCTTATCGAAAAGCTGCGCCTTCGATTTGCCGACATTGAATATGCCGCCGCCACCGCCGCCCCGCGACATTCCGCGAAACATTATAAACCAGAACAGCAGCAGTATCAGCGGGAACATGAGAAATTCCAGAATACGTCCGAAATAATTCCTTTCCTTACTGATCAGGGGGGAAATCCTTTCGTCGGAAGGGAGATTTGTCTGGGCTTCCGCGATATTCGTGTAACCGTCCCATTCTTTCGGCACAAAAAAGAAAAAATGAGCTCCCGTGTATGTCGAATTGACATTTATTTTATCGGAATATTTTGTCAATCTGTCCTTTTTCAGTTCAACCTCCACTCTTTCGGTTTCGCCCGCGCCATTAAGAATCATGCGTATCTCCCTGACGTCTCCGTCGGGAAGCATTTTCGTACTCACATCGTTCCACTGTGTTTCAACAGGTCCGTCTCCATTGTTATAGAGATATATACCTACTATCATCAGCCCCAAAAGTGCATAAAACCAGTACGGATTGAATTTTCTCGGGCTTTTGTTGTTTATTCTTGGATTCTGATTCTCCATATCATCAATAAATTATGCGATTTTATCTTCTGGAATTTGAACAGTCTCGGCATCAGCCCACAAATCTTCCAAAGCATAATATTTCCTGCATTTTGTCTGGAAAACATGTACCACTACCGAACCGTAGTCTAAAATTATCCACAGGGCATTTTCGTCGCCCTGTCGTCTCCACACTTTTTCGTCAAGTTTTTTCAAAACTTCTTCCTCAATATTGTCGGCAATTGCTCTTACCTGAGTTGTAGAATCGGCGTTTGTAACAATAAACGCGCTGCAGACAGACTTGCCGAGTTTGTCAAAATTGAGATGCACGATATTTTCCGCCTTTTTATCTCTCATGGCAAATATAATAGTATCAATCAATTTCACCTCGTCCGCTCCGCTTTGTCCGCCTATTTTTTCTGTCTTTTTATCCATCAAATTTATGTAAATAATGCCTTATTTTAAACTTGCAAAGTTATATAAAGTTTTCAGATTTGCAAATACAAGTTGAGCCGAAGATTATTTTCGGAC
>JAISSE010000002.1 GCA_031273285.1 Prevotellaceae bacterium | reverse complement strand
AATTTGTCGAGTGCTTCCATTGCCTTATCCATATCGCTGACCCTGAGCGCCAGATGCGACCACCCCGGAGTGCAGACCGTTCTCTCGCAACGCGGATTTTCGTCTTTCGGCATGATTTCGATTAAAGTCCCGTCGGGAGCCTGTATCAGATATATGGGCTTTTCGGTTTTGACATATACTTCGTATCCCAAAACATCACAATACCATTTCGCCAAATTTTCCACATCGTCGGCGGCGATAGCCGGATGGTCTATTCCTGAAAAAACATTTTTCATAACTGATTTATTTTATTGTATTACGGTATAAGAATTTTCTTGCCGGGCAGCAGTTTGCTGTTTTTTGTCATATCATTAATTTCCAAAAGATTTTCCATCCCGACATTATACTTTTGCGCTATCGACCAGAAACTGTCGCCCTGCTTTACGGTATGGTATTTTTTCTCCGTCGAAGGTTCGGACACATTGCCTGCAGCCTGCTTCGGCGCTGCGGATTTGGCATATACCGCAAGTTTCTGTCCCGGATATATTGTGGCATTTGCCTTGAGACCGTTCCATTCGCAAAGGTCGTTCACTTTCACCTTGTATTTACCGGCAATAGTTCCAAGACTTTCGCCCGATTTCACCTGATGTGTTATCTTTTCCGAAGCGGAGATGTCGGCGGGTTTGTCCGAACTGCCCGCAACGGATTTGCCTGTTGCGGAAGCCGGATTAACCACTATGTCGGGATTGAATTTTGTTCCGTTGTGCCCGTATATTTCCCTTTCCTTCTCGATAAAAGCATTGGTATATTCCGAAGGAATCCGCAGTTCGTAAGGCTTTTCGTTTCCCGGCACGACGTCTCTTTTATATTGCGGATTTAATGCTCTAAGTTCGGCAACAGGGATGTTTATTGTATTTGCAATCTGCTCGAAATGCAGTTTGACATTAACCATGAACGTGTCTATCGACGCGGGAAAGACTACCGATTTGGGCGTCAGCCTGTGTTCCTTGTGATAAGTGAGGGCATAGTTGGCAGCAACAAACAGAGGCACGTAATTTCTTGTTTCTTTCGGAAGATACGGATATATTTCCCAGTAATCCTGCTTGCCTTTGGCTCTGGCTATTGCCTTAAGCACAGTACCTTCTCCGCAGTTGTATGCCGCAAGGGCAAGAGTCCAGTCCCCGAACATCGCATACAGGGCATTAAGATATTTTGCCGCGGCATAAGTGGACGCTATCGGGTCGCGTCGTTCGTCCACATAAGTGTTGATGGTCAATCCGTAACGCCGCCCTGTCGCCAGCATGAACTGCCACATTCCGGTAGCTCCCTTTCGTGAAACAATCACGGGATTCAGCGCCGATTCGACAATGGGCAAGGCTTTCATCTCCAGGGGGATATTGTGGATGTCAAGTATTTCCTCAAATATCGGGAGATAGTATTCCGCAAGTCCCAGCATTGTCTCCGAATGTTTGGGATGCTTCTGCATGTAATAAACGATGTAATTTCGGACTATGTCATTGTATGGCAGAGATATTACGGAGGGCATCGCCGAAAGCCTGCGGATATAAACCGAATCGGGCATATCGGCGGGAGGCAGTTCTTCCTCCTTGAACAGAATAATTCCGGTGGTGTCGTATAATGCTTTCTGTATAAGCCACATCATCGACGAAGTATCCGTTTCGGCGGATTTATTGCCGGCAGATGTATTTTGCCGGTTGTCCGCTGTCCGAACCTGTTCCGTATCGGTTTGCGTTTCCGATGCGGCATGAAACAAAGCTTTTGTATTGATTTCCTGAGAATGTGCATACTCCGAAACAAGAAAAAACAGAACGAAAGTTCCCAAACATTTCCATAAGTTTATTTTACCGATTATATGCAACATATCTATTCTTTCTTTTGTAGCCGGCTCGAAACTGATTCCCAAAGTTATTCCGAATTGTTCGGATTAATAACCGGCTGAAAATTAATCAAATGCGTAACACATTTTTTAATTGTATCTGAAATGTATCTGCTATTAATTTTTGTGCAAAATACTGATTTTCAGCACATTAAGTCGGGGTGATGTGACTCGAACACACGACCCCTTGCACCCCATGCAAGTGCGCTATCCAACTGCGCCACACCCCGATTAGAGTGCGCAAAGATAGATATATTTTTTTTATTGCCAAACAAAAAATTCGATACCCGCGGCAATTCGGAAAAGCATAATCGAATTTTCAGGCACGGGAATGCACCGAATATGACTTAAATTTAGACATATACGCCATGGGACAATGTTGCGGTCGGAGACATTGAAATCATGCAAAAGAGGAGCGCGCGCGACGTGAACGCAGAGACACTGCAACGCCAAAATCGGAAAACGCCCGTCCAAAGACGGTAAAATCCGGAGTATCGTCCGAAATTTATGCCGAAAATTTGCGAATCCCGACAGTTTCGACCTTGCGATTTTCGACGATAAATTTCCCGATTTCGCATCTTCCGACTGCAACAAATCGGCATGTTTTTCAGGTTTATTTTTGGAATTTAAAAATCTTTAATATTATTGTAGTCAAAATATAAACAGTATATGAGTACTAAGAAATTGACAGACAAGAAGAAAACGAAGGAAGGACCTTCAAAAAACATCGCAAAACCGGAAATAAAGCATAGTACGGGCAAGAAGAAACTGGTTGTTAGCTACAAAAATCTGTCTCCGGAATTGATCGCTTTGAGTAAGGAAAAATATCCCAAAGGATATTCGGACGACCTTATAAAAGTGAATAAAAGCAACGGGGAATTTTTCTATGCCATCACACTGGACACGGAAGCCGTGGATTATCTTATCAAGGTTGATGTGAAGATAGATTCGGAAATCGAGGAAGTGGAAAAAGCGCTGTTCGAGCAGTCCGATTCTGCCGACGATGATTTTCCGGACGACAGCTCGGAGCCGTTTACCGACGAAGGAGACGATGAATAAATGATTCGTTTCAGCGTAATTGTTCCGATATTTAACCGTCCCGAAGAAGCCGGCGAACTGCTGGAAAGTTTGGCGGGGCAAAGCAGAAAAAATTTCGAACTTGTTTTGGTTGAAGACGGCTCAAGCAGGTCGAGCAGCGAGGTTGCGGACAAATATGGCGGACAGTTAAGTATAAGGTACATAACAAAGCCCAATACGGGACGCAGCGACTCGCGAAATGTCGGAATGAAAAATGCTTCGGGCGATTATTTCGTG
>JAISSE010000326.1 GCA_031273285.1 Prevotellaceae bacterium | reverse complement strand
CAGCCTTTCCCTGTCGCCGAAAATTTTCTTAAATCCGAAATCCGTCTTCGGATTGATAAATACCGGAAAGGTCAATCCTTTCGCATCCACCCTGTTCGCTTTTTTGTACTTACTCATGTTACCAAAAATTGCGGCGTAAAGGTACATATATTTTTTGAATTCTACACAAAATCCTTCATCCTTCACAGTTCACAGTTCATACTTTTTTATTACCTTTGCGCCTTTATTCGGGGATGTTCCCCGACAGTTAAAACATTCGTTTGATGGATAATTTTATTGAAGAATTGAAATGGAGAGGCATGCTTCACGATGTTATGCCCGAAACGCAGGAAGAACTACAGAAAGGGATGATGACCGCCTACATCGGTTTCGACCCCACCGCCGATTCCCTGCATATCGGTCATTTGGTCGGTGTTATGATGCTGAAACATTTTCAGCTATACGGGCACAAGCCCATTGCTCTGGTCGGCGGCGCGACGGGCATGATTGGCGACCCGTCGATGAAATCGGCGGAACGCAATCTCCTTGACGAAGAGACGTTGCGGCACAATCTCGAATCGATGAAGAAACAGCTGGGCAAATTTCTTGACTTCGAATCGAAATCTGCCAATTCGGCTGAGATAGTCAATAACTACGACTGGATGAAGGATTTTACCTTTCTCGACTTTACCCGCGACATCGGCAAACATATCACGGTGAACTACATGATGTCGAAAGATTCGGTAAAAAAACGCCTTTCGGGAGATGCGAGAGAAGGAATGTCGTTCACCGAATTTACCTATCAGCTGCTTCAGGGATATGATTTTCTGCATCTTTACCGTACCAAAAACTGCCGTCTGCAAATGGGCGGTTCCGACCAGTGGGGAAATATCACCACCGGTACCGAGCTTATCCGGCGCATCGACGGCGGAATAGCTTTCGGCTTGACCTGTCCGCTGATAACCAAAGCCGACGGGGGCAAATTCGGAAAAACGGAACAGGGAAATATCTGGCTTGACCCGAAATATACCTCTCCGTACAAATTTTATCAGTTCTGGCACAATGTCAGCGACGAGGACGCAAAGAAATACATCAGGATATTCACAGTGCTGGACAAAAAGACCATACATGCGCTCACCGAAATGCACGAGCAGAATCCGCATGTGCGTCTGCTTCAGAAAACTCTGGCGAAAGAACTGACCTGCATGGTTCATTCCGAAGAAGACTACAACAATGCCGTTGATGTTTCCAACATCCTGTTCGACAAGGGAAATACGGAAAAAATCGCAAATCTGGGCGAGGCTGCCCTGCTCGAGGTTTTCGAGGGTGTACCGGTATTCGAAATAAGCAGGAACGTGCTCGAAACAACTTCGATGCTGGATCTGTTTACCCGTGAAGCGCCGATTCTGCCCTCGAAGGGCGAATTGCGGAAATTGATTCGCGGGGGCGGTTTTAGCATCAACGAGGAAAAAGTGAGCGATGAGAATCTTGATCTGAAAACAAAAAAATTGCTTCAGGACAAGTATTTGTTGATTCGCAAGGGTAAAAAAGACTATATTTTGATCAGGATATTATGATTTGCATTGACGGACATTCGCTGAATATCACCGACCTCCACCGCCTGATATACGAGGATTATTTTTTGTATGTCGATAAGGATGCACTGGAAAAAGTCGCCGAAAGTCATCGGTTTTTGAAAGAGTTTGCGAAAAACAAACTGATTTACGGCATCAATACCGGTTTCGGACCTATGGCGCAGTATCGCGTTGATGATGCCCGGTCGGTTGATCTTCAGTACAATATTATTCGCAGCCACAGCGCGGGACTGAACGAATATCTGAAAAAAGATTATGCCAAAGCGGTGCTGATCAACCTGCTCAACTCCATGCTTCGCGGATATTCCGGCGTTCACACCGATTTGATACACGTCATAGTCGCCATGGTGATGGAGAACGTCATACCCTGTATTCCCCTGCACGGAGGCGTGGGAGCAAGCGGCGATCTGGTTCAGATGGCGCATGTTGCCCTCAATATTATCGGCGAAGGCGAGGTTTACTGCGGTGATACGGTCATGCCGGCAGCGGAGGCTTTTCGTCTGAAATCCATCAATCCGTTAAAAATACGAATACGGGAGGGTATAGCCATAATGAACGGAACCACAGCCATGACTGCCGTTGCGGCTTTGAACGTCCACAGGGCGGAAACGGCTCTCGAATGGTCGCTGGCGCTGTCTGCCTGCATGAACGAGATGATGCGGTCGTATGACGACCATTATTCAGACAGACTGAACGATGCGCGACAACAGTCGGGACAGCATACGGTGGCGCGCACGATGAAGGATTTCCTGAAGGATGCTTCACGGATAAAACCAAGAGAACAACTGTACGGACAGCTTGTCGAGGACAGGCATATCGAACACAAAATACAGCCGTTCTATTCGTTGCGCTGCATTCCGCAGATTTTGGGACCCGTTTGCGATACGCTTGCTTTTGCCCGTACAATCGTCGAAAACGAGCTTAATTCCACAACCGACAATCCGGTTGTCGATGTCGCAACGCAAAACGTGTATCACGGCGGTAATTTCCATGGTGATTATATTTCGCTGGAAATGGACAAGCTGAAACTCGTGATGACCCGCGTGGGGATGCTCTCCGAACGGCAGTTGAACTATCTGATGAATCCCGCCATCAACGGTTGTCTCAAACCGTTTGTGAACAGCGGAATACCGGGGCTGAACTTCGGTTTTCAGGGGATTCAGTTCGCCGCGACGTCCACGGCTGCCGAAAATCAGGCGCTGTCCGCATCCAACTATGTCCACAGCATTCCCAACAACAACGACAATCAGGATATTGTCAGCATGGGATTTAATGCAGCCTGCGCAGCCGGGAAGGTTACGGACAACGTTTTCGAGATACTTGCCGTTCAGGCGGCTGCCGTGCTTCAGGGGATAGACATGCTGGAGTGCAAAGACGAATTATCGACGAAAAGCCGGAAAATCTATTCCGATTTGAGGAGTATTTTTGCTCCTCTGAACGATGACCGTTCAACAAGACACGAGTTGATGAAACTGAAAGAATTTATGATGTTTAATCCGTTACAAATATTGTTTGAAAGATGAAATGTGCTTTAATAACAGGAGGTTCGAGAGGAATAGGCAAGGCGATTTGCATTGCCGTGGCTGAATTGGGATATCATATCCTGATTAATTATAAAAGCAATGAGACCGAAGCCCGCGATACTCTGGAAAAAATCGAAGCCAAAGGCGGAACGGGCGAACTGATTCCGTTCGATGTTGCGGACAGAGCGAGCGTGGACTCCGCTCTCGATGCGTGGATGCAAAATAACACAGCCGGCAAAATCATTGTGCTGGTGAACAATGCCGGCATAAAAAGCGATTCGCTGATGATGTGGATGCAGGAATGTCAGTGGAAAAACGTAATCGACACTTCGTTGAACGGATTTTTCCATACCACGCAAAAACTGCTGATGCCGATGCTGATGAATAAATTCGGTCGAATCATAAACATCGTTTCCGTATCGGGATTGAAAGGTCTTGCCGGACAGACAAACTATTCGGCGGCGAAAGCGGGAATCATAGGCGCGACCAAGGCTCTGGCGCAGGAAATCGCCCGCAAGGGTGTTACAGTCAATGCCGTGGCGCCGGGTTTTATACGTACCGACATGACCAAAGATGTTTCGGAGCAGGACGCGGTAAAAACCATCCCCGTACAGCGATTCGGCGAGCCGGAGGAAGTTGCGGCTCTCGTGGCGTTTCTCGCTTCCGACAAAGCCTCGTACATAACGGGCGAAGTCATATCCGTCAACGGAGGTTTATATTAATGTATCGCACACTGCATCATGGAAAACAGAGTGGTCATCACCGGCATGGGAATTTATTCGTGCATAGGAAAAAATCTTGCGGAAGTTACCGAATCCCTGAAACGCGGGAAATCCGGGATTGTCTTCTCTCCCGAACGGAAAGACTACGGATACCGTTCCGGATTAACCGGTTATGTGGAACGTCCGAACCTGAAAAATTCGCTCGACCGTCGCGCGCGCATGATGCTGGCGGAACAGGGCGAGTTTGCATACGTTGCGACGGAGGAAGCTCTCAAAACCGCCGCACTCGACCGCGACTATATCGCATCGCACGAAACAGGCATACTTTACGGCAATGACAGTACAACCGAGCCGATTATAAACTCCGCCGACATTGTCCGCGCAAAGAAAAACACGATGATGGTGGGTTCGGGTTCCGTCTTTCGGACAATGAACTCGACCGTTACGATGAATCTTGCAACGATTTTCAAACTGAAAGGCATAAATTTCACCGTCAGCGGCGCCTGCGCCAGCGGTTCCCATACCATCGGAATCGGATATTTACTGATAAAACACGGATATCAGGACTGTATCGTTTGCGGCGGTGCGCAGGAGATTAACCTCTATTCGATGGGCAGTTTCGACGCTCTGGGTATCTTTTCCATGAAAGAAAACGACCCCGCCGGCGCATCCCGCCCTTTCGACCGCGACCGCGACGGGCTTGTCCCTTCGGGAGGCGCGGCAACGGTGATTGTCGAAAGCCTCGGACATGCCTTGAAAAGAGGCGCTCCGATACTTGCCGAAATATTGGGATACGGTTTTTCGTCAAACGGCGAACAGATATCGACTCCAACCGCCGACGGTCCGAAACGGGCGGTGGAAATGTCGATAAAAAACTCCGGTCTGCTGCCGTCCGACATCGACTATGTCAATGCTCACGCAACATCGACTCCTGCCGGCGACAGCGCCGAAGCAAAGGCTCTTTACGGCATTTTCGGCGATAACGGTCCCTGGGTCGGATCCACAAAATCGATGACCGGACACGAATGCTGGATGGCGGGAGCAAGCGAGGTCGTGTACTCCATCCTCATGGCGCGGAACGCTTTTATCGCGCCCAGCATCAATTTCAGAAATCCCGACGAAGACTCCGAAAAACTCAAAATCGTTACCGAAACAATCGACCGGGAAATCAATATATTCGTCTCAAATTCATTCGGGCTTGGTGGAACAAACTCGGCTCTCATCATCAAAAAATGGAAATAATTAACATCCTTATAATATATATTTGAATATGACAAAAGAAGAGATAATAGCCAAAATCAACCTGTCGCTGACGGAAGAGTTTGAAGTAGATATAACCCGAATCGTGCCGGACGCGATTATCAAGAATATTTTGGAACTGGATAGCCTCGACTATGTTGATTTGGTTGTGATTATAGAAAGTAATTTCAATTTCAAAGTTCAGCAGGGAGATTTTCTGAATATAATAACTTTCGGAGATTTTTACGATTATATTTTAAGCAA
>JAISSE010000311.1 GCA_031273285.1 Prevotellaceae bacterium | reverse complement strand
AAAATATCCGAAACCGAATACGAAACTTCACGCTGTCCCGATCCGTTCAGATTTGTCCCCATGCTGGAGGGAACAGGCTGATGTTTTTGTCCACAAATTACACGAATTTTCATCGAATTACACGAATTGAAAATCGACGCAGTCAAACGTAAGTTCGGCGCAGTCAATTACGAACTAACGGGACGGGCAATGCTGCGATCTGTCCCGTCAGGGACAGAATGCTGGCAGAAAACAGCGTCAGTCACAAACGACCGTCCCGTCAGGGACGGAATGTGTTTGTTTTTCCGCTAATGTATCGTTTGTCTGTGGACAAATCTTTGAAACCGGAAATAATACTACCCCTCTATCAGCAGGTTGGGCAGCTATTACAGTCAGCAGATAAAAGCCCGTATGACCCGCCGCAAAAACAGGGAAGGCAGCGAAGACGAACCGTTAATTCAGCCTCAAAGCTGAACGAAAATGCTCGGTTACGCCTGTAACCAAAGCAAACGGAACCGGATACGAATCTGTCCCGACAGTAATTCAGCACGCGGACGATACGGATTTAACGGATTTACGCAGATAAATAAGAACCGGTTAAAATCAACACCGTATTATCAATTGAGTAATAATCTGCGAAAATCCGTTAGATCCGCGTCATCCGCGTGCCGAAAAGAAATTTATATCTTCAGGCAACACAATTTTTGCGGCGGGTTTGTCGGGAGAGCGTTTTGAGCTGAATGTAACCCCGTTAGTTTCCCGAAAATCCGGTTTGTCTGTCGGGATTCGCGTCCCGAAGTCGGGAAATTGGTTTGATAACCAAAAAATAGATTATATTTGCACAAAATTTATTGGTCGTATGTATATAACCAATGTTATGATAATAAAAGAAATATATCCCGTATGGCGGTCAAAAGTAAATCGTATTTAGATGAATAAACTTGAAATACCCGAGCATATTGCCATCATAATGGATGGGAACGGACGCTGGGCGAAGAAATTGGGATTAAACCGGATATTCGGGCACCGGAACGGAGTCAGGGCGGTCAGGGAAACGGTGGAAGCCTGCGGAGAAATCGGAGTTAAATATTTAACGTTATATGCCTTTTCGACCGAGAACTGGCACCGACCCTCCGATGAAATAGAGGCGCTCATATCGCTTCTGGTTGAGGCAATTATAAAAAACACGCCCGATTTGGACAAAAATAACGTACAGTTCAGGACAATAGGAAACATCGCATCCTTTCCGGAAAATGTTGCGGACAAGTTAAACCAAGCGGTAAAGTTTACATCAAAGAACTCGGGTTTAATTTTGACGCTCGCTTTGAGTTACAGTTCCCGATGGGAAATCACCGAAGCGGTAAAAAAGATAGCCGAAAAAACGGCGGCGGGCGAAATTAAACCGGAGAATATAAATGAAAGTGTGATTGAGAAATATTTGACGACTTACGGTATGCCGGACCCTGAATTGATCATCCGTACAAGCGGAGAGCAAAGGTTAAGTAACTTTTTTTTATGGCAGGGTGCCTACAGCGAATTTTACTTTCCTGCCGTACTGTGGCCTGATTTCAATAAAAAAAGTTTGTTTAAAGCTGTTGAAGAATATCGGAGAAGAGAACGAAGATTCGGAAAAACAGGCGAACAGATACGACAAGAAAAAGATTTGATTTAATTTTATATCATTATTTGAATGAAACTATTGTACTCGGACAAAATCAGAAATGCAACTCGAAGAGAGCGTATAATCAGAATATTATATTTTATTTCAGCGTTTTTAGCATGTAATGCGGCTACGGCTCAGGTACCCGATTCAACCGTATTGTTACCCGAATTGGACTACGAAATGCCGAAAAAATATGTCATTGAAGATATTACGGTTACGGGAGTAACTCATAACGACAAAAACAATATCATCAATATTTCGGGACTGGCAAAGGGCGACATAATCAGCGTCCCCGGAGACGACCGGTTCCGTCAGGCGGTGAAACGACTCTGGGGGCAAAATGCCTTCGGAAACGTGGAAATCAATCCGGTGAAAATCGAGGGAGAGAAAATCTGGCTCGAAATCGTTCTCACCGAACGTCCCCGCATCATGAAATGGGAAATTCTCGGCGTGAAAAAAAGCAAAGCCAAGGATATCAACGATATTCTCACCATCCGGAGAGGCACGTCGCTTTCCGACTACGTGATAAAGTCGAATATCGAAAAAATCAAGAAATATTATGCCGAAAAAGGCTATCTCAATACGGAAGTCGATGCACAGGTTAAAACCGACACGCTTATAAGCAATTCGGTCAATCTCATATTCACCATCGACAGAAAGAAAAAGATGAAAATCCGCGAGATAATTTTCGACGGAAACGAAAACATGAAGTCGAGAAAACTGCGGGGCGCCATGAAAAACACCAAACAGCGGAAGGGCTTCTCGTTTCTGTCGCTCTTCAAATCCAAGAAGTTCGTGGAATCGAAATATGAAGAAGACAAGGACAATCTTCTTGACTATTATAACAGAAAAGGTTATCGCGATGCGGAAATCGTAAGCGACTCCGTTTACCGCATATCCGAAAACAGATTGAAAATCGGTCTGAAAATCCATGAAGGCAAACGCTATTATTTCAGAAACATATCCTGGGTAGGCAATACGAAAGTACCCACATTCGCACTTAGCGAGCATCTGAATATCCAGAAGGGTGATGTGTACGACCAGGTGCTGCTTGAAGAGCGTTTGAACCTGGACGAACAGTCGGTTGCAACGTATTTCTATCAGGATCACGGTTATATCTTTTCCCGTATGACACCTGTGGAAACAAACATTGTAGGCGATTCCATCGACCTGGAAATACACGTGTTCGAGGGCGAACAGGCACACATCAGCCGTGTAACCATATCGGGAAACACAAAAACCAACGAGCATGTCATCCGTCGCGAACTGCGAACCGTTCCCGGCGATTTGTTCAGTGTTTCCAAGTTTAAGGAATCTATCCGTATGTTGCAGTCAATGCGATATTTTGATGCTGAGGAATTAGGTAAAAAAGCAACCGGATTTATTGCCGACAATATGGCGGAAGGAACGGTAGACATCAATTATGATTTCACGGAAGTATCTCAAGACCAGTTTGAACTGTCCGGAGGCTGGGGAGCCAACATGTTTGTCGGAAGCGTCGGCGTAAGATTCTCCAATTTCTCCGCAAAACGTTTATTCGACCTGAAATCATGGCGTCCGATACCTACCGGCGACGGTCAGGAACTTGGATTGCGATTCCAGACAAACGGAAAGCGCTACCAGCAGTTCAGCGTCAATTTCATGGAACCGTGGCTCGGCGGACGCAAACCGATCGGATTATCATTCAGCGCCTATTACTCGCGACAGACTTCGGCGTATAATCCGTATCTCGATTACAGCGGTTACGGCGGCTACGGCTCGGGTTACGGTTACGGCTACAATTATTACGACTACGATTCGGGCGAAAGTATGCAGGTTATGGGAATGTCGGTGGGTTTGAGCCACAGGTTAAAATGGCCAGACCAGCTGTTCTCCCTGTCGTACAATCTGAATCTGCAACGCTATCAGTTGAGAAACTGGACGGGAGGATTCCTGTTTTCCAACGGCAATTCGAACAATTTCAGCCTGAGCGTGGCATTCGGACGCAGTTCGACAAACCATCAAATATATCCCACTCAGGGTTCTACCGTTTCGGTGGGAGTGCAGTTTACTCCTCCCTATTCGCTGTTTGCCGACAGAAACTACAAGGAAATGAAGGATACCGAAAAATACAAATGGATAGAATATCACAAATGGCATTTCAACGGCACGTTCTTTACCCCTCTTACAACCGACAACAAACTGGTACTCATGGCAAGGGCTAATTTCGGCTATCTGGGATACTACAACAAAAAGTGGGGCTATTCGCCCTTCGAAGGCTTCATTGTCGGCGGAGGAGGCATGTCGGGATATGTGATGTACGGTCAGGAAAATATCGCTCTCAGAGGTTACGAAGACAATTCGCTGACACCCATCAGAAACAACGCCTACACCGGAAACGTATACAACCGGTATACTCTGGAACTGAGGTATCCGGTGATACAGCAACCGGCGTCGTACATCTTTCTGCTGACCTTCCTTGAAGGAGGGAACTGCTGGGAATCAATCGATAAGTTCAATCCGTTCGACATCAAACGCTCGGTGGGCGTCGGCGTCAGAGTGCACCTTAATATAGTAGGTACCCTGGGGCTGGACTGGGGATACGGACTTGACAGGATTCCGGGACGCGACATGAAAAGAGGTCAGCTGCATTTTGTAATGGGACACACTTTTTAACGATAGGAATTATGAAGTTTAATTTTTGTAATAAAATAAAGATTATGAGAAAAACATGTATTATTTTTGCAATGCTGGCGCTAACGGTTTTCACCGCGCAAGCCCAGAAGTTCGGTTATATAGACTCGGAGTATATCCTGAAAAAGATACCGGCTTACAATGCGGCACAGGAACAGCTGGACAAGCTGTCGAAACAGTATCAGACTGAAATTGAAGCCAAATATAAAGCCGTTCAGGAGCTTTATGGCAAATATCAGTCGGAAAAAGTGCTTTTGACCGAAGAAATGAGGCAAAAGCGCGAAGCGGAGATTATCGCAAGAGAAAAGGAAGCCAAGGAATTTCAGTCTTCGCACTTTTCGCCGGAAGGGACTTTGGCAAAGAAAAGGGAAGAACTGCTCAAGCCCGTTCAGGACAAAGTCTATGATGCAATCAAGGAAATATCGACGGAAGGCGGTTATGCGATCATATTCGACATCGCAAACAACCCCGGAGTGATATATAATAATCCGCGATATGACCTGAGCGACAAGGTCTTGGAAAAAATGGGATTCAAATAAAATCGAAATATAATAAATAGTATTATATTTGCACCGTTAAAATTAAATAAAATTATTAAATAAAAAATTAAGTAAAGATTTATGAGAAAGTTTATATTCTTTTTATGTGCAGCGTTTGCTTTAACTTCGTTTCATGCAAATGCTCAAACGCTTAAGTTCGGTCATATCAATACAGCCGAAATATGGGAAGCTCTGCCGGAGCTGGATTCCGTCCAAACGAAACTGGATGCATACAGAAAAGAACTGGAAGCAATTATTGCCGAAGTGGCAGCTGAAGCGGATAAAAAATATGCCGAGTTTCAGGCAAATCAGGACAAATGGTCGGAACCGGTCAAGGAATCCAAACAAACCGAGCTTCTGGATTTAAACAGACGCATGCAGACTCAGCAACAAAACGCTCAACAAAGAATGCAACAACAACAGCAGAAACTTCTTGAACCGATACAGAAAAAGTTGAAAGATGCAATAGACAAGGTTGCCAAAGCTAACAGTTTCACCTATGTATTCGATATAGCCGGCGGCAATCCCGTATATGTAAACGAGACTCAAAGTACAGACATAGGAGCGCTGGTAAAGAAAGAGTTAGGTATCACTAAATAATGTGTATGTTTGTTATTTTCCCGGCTATTCCTCTTGCAGGAATAGCCTTTTTTGTCGATAGATACTGTTTTTAAGGATATTAATCACGTAATGCGCTATGGATAATGTTCCGGTGAAAATATTTTTCGTCCTGAAAAAAATGTTTTTGCAGACGTGGCGGGGGAAAAGATTATCGGTTTTGTTTCTGATACTGTTTTCGATAGGTTTTGTTTCGTGCATCTCGTGCAGGCAGAATACGGAACGCCGTACTCCAAAAAACAGGACGGGCAAAAAGGCGCTGTTCGCACTTGCAAGTCCGCAAAACGGCGCTACCCTGAAATCCGGAAGCGGAGGAGACGTTCTGCTGCTGGATGTTAAAAGCCTTGCCGATTCCGTAAAGCAGGATTCCTGCATTCTCAATATTGACGGTAAATATCATTCGACATACCGTTCTCTGCCCGGCGAAGTTTCGCTTTCTTCGATTAAAATGGGACTCCGACGGATGTCGCTGACGGTTTATTCGGCAAATAATGTCGCGGAAACCATACTGTTCAATCTTAAAATCGTTCCTTCGTCGGCGCCGATAACGTATAAATATAAGGTCGTAAGGGAATATCCTCACGACGACAACGCCTACACTCAGGGGCTTTTTTTCAGCGACGGTTTTTTATACGAAGGAACAGGACAAAAAGGACATTCGTCGCTGCGAAAAGTGGAACTCGAAACCGGCAAAGTCCTGCAACAGCATGATTTGGACAGAAAATATTTCGGAGAAGGCGTATGTCTGCACAACGGGAAAATCTATCAGCTGACATGGGAAAACAGAGAAGGATTTATCTATGACTACAACGATTTTACCCTGACGGGCAAGTTTAACTACAATACCGAAGGATGGGGAATTACCGGCGACGGAGTCAATCTGTGGATGAGCGACGGAACATCAAACCTGTACAAGCTCAATCCCGACAATCTGAACGTTATCGGACAGTTAGAGGTCTATACCGATCGCGGAGCGGAAGAAAACCTTAACGAACTGGAATATATCGACGGAGAAATATGGGCAAATGTCTATACCAAAGATTATATTGTGATTATCAATCCGCAAACGGGAGAAGTTACGGGTAAAATCGACTTGCAGGGTCTTCTGAAAAAAGAATTTCGCAAACAAAATACCGACGTTCTGAACGGAATCGCCCATGACAAAACGCAAAACCGCATTTTTGTTACGGGCAAAAACTGGTTACGACTGTTCGAATTGAAAATAGAATGACGAATTATTCCACACGCAGTATTCGATATGACAAATAACCCGATATTTAATCCCCAAAAACCGGACCAGGCATGTACACTGTGATTACGTATCCGGCATATATACTTGCACATCTGGCATATCCGTTCAACAGGAAAATCAGAAACTGGCTAAGGGGGCAACACGGTAATATCGACAGAGTGAAAAAACTGCGCGAAAAAGATACGGCGCCGCTGGTCTGGATACACTGCGCTTCCTTAGGCGAATTTGAACAGGGCAAACCTCTGCTGGAAGCATTTCTGAAACGGCATCCCGAATACAAGTCCATGGTTACGTTTTTTTCGCCTTCGGGATTCATTCCCAGCCGGACATACAGGGCGGATATAATTGCGTACATCCCGTGGGATACCTGTTTCAATGCAAAAGCATTTCTGGATGCGGCGAATCCGACAATTGTATTCTGGATAAAATACGATTACTGGACGGAACATCTGATGCTGATAAAAAAGCGAAACATACCCTGTTATCTGATTTCGGCGACTTTCCGTCCGGGTCAGTATTTTTTCAAGCGAGTGCTGAAACGCCTGAGTCCGCTGCGATATTTCACGCATTTGTTTGTCCAGACGGAGCAATCGAAACGGCTGCTCGCCGCCGCGGGGATAAACAATGTTACGGTTACCGGCGATACCCGCTTTGACCGTGTCTGCAAAATCGCATCCAAAAACGACCGGTGTTCCGTTGTGGAGCGGTTTGTCCGCTCGTCGGACAAGGTGCTGATAGCCGGCAGTTCGTGGCCCAAAGACGAGGCAATAATCGCCGAAGCGATAAAACAGCTGCCCGATATTAAGCTGATTCTTGTTCCTCACGAGATAAATCCGGAACGGATAGAATCGTCGGAACAGACTTTCTCGTTTTGCGAAACGCTGAGATATACGCGGGCGGAATCGGGAAATCCGGAAAAAGCCGGCGTGCTGATTGTCGATACAATCGGAATACTTTCGACGATATATCGCTATGCCGACGCAGCTTACATCGGTTGCGGCTTCGACAGCGGAATACACAATACTCTCGAAGCTGCCGTTTACGGTATACCGGTAACTTTCGGTCCTAAATACGACAAATTCGAGGAAGCCAAAAAACTTGTAGTTCTGGGCGGAGCAACGCCGATAAACAATGCCGAAGAATTGCAGCTGCTGCTGGCTTTCTGGTTCAACGGCGATAACAGGGAACGTCTGAAACAGGGCAAAATATGCGCCGATTATGTCGAACATAACGCGGGAATAACAGAGAAAATACTTTCGTTAATTGATAATTGATAATTGAGAGTTAAACAAAAAAGGCACGCGGATAACGCAGATTTTAAGGATTTACGCAGATAAGTAAAAGAAGCGATTAAAATATGTCATATTCGCAAACAAATAGTTAATCTGCGAAAATCCGTTAAATCTGTGTCATCTGCGTGCTATCGTTTATCGTTTATAAATAAAATGTGTATCTTCGCGTTCAAATAATGGTATTGAAAGAAATATGGCTACGGAAGAAATCATACAGCGCGTGAGCTTTTTACGCAAAGAATTGGACAGATTGAATCACGAATATTATGTGCTGAACAGCCCTACGGCGGACGATTTTGTCTACGACCGTCTGATGGCGGAGCTGGCGGAACTCGAACAGCGGAATCCGGAATTGCAGTCGCCCGACTCTCCGACGGTGCGTGTCGGCAGCGATATAATCAGGGAATTTGTGCAGGTGAAGCACAGGTATCCCATGCTGTCGCTGAGCAATACTTATTCGAAAGAAGAAATCGAGGAGTTCGACGCGCGGATACGAAAGGAGACTGGAACAGATGACATCGAGTATGTCTGCGAGTTGAAATTCGACGGAACAGCCGTCGGTCTGACATACAGAAACGGAGTGCTGGCGCAGGCGGTAACGCGCGGTGACGGTGAACAGGGCGACGATGTAACGGCTAATGTACGCACAATCCGGAGTGTGCCTCTCAGGTTGCAGGGAACGGATTATCCCGAAGAATTTGAGATACGGGGCGAGGTGGTGATGCCGCTTTCGTCGTTCGAGCGGCTGAACGGAGAGCGCGAGGAAAAAAATCAGACGCCGTTCGCCAATCCGCGAAATGCCGCCGCCGGAACACTCAAGATGCAGGATTCCGCCGAAGTCGCAAAACGCGGTCTGGACTGCTGTTTCTATTTCCTTCTTTCCGAAAATCCGCCTTTCGACACTCATTTCGACAATCTTCAAAAAGCCGCTTCCTGGGGCTTCAAGGTGTCGCCGAACATGCGGATATGCCGGTCGATTGACGATATTCTGCAATTTCTGAATCAGTGGGATACGGAGCGAAAAAATCTCCCCTACGATACCGACGGCGCCGTAATCAAGGTAAACAGCCTTGCCCTGCAAAACAGGATGGGCTTGAGGGCAAAGTCGCCGCGCTGGGCTGTCGCCTACAAATTCAAGGCGGAACAGGCATATACGCTCCTTTTGTCGATAGATTATCAGGTGGGACGAACGGGCGCCATAACTCCCGTCGCCAATCTCCAGCCGGTGCAGCTGGCGGGAACAACCGTGAGAAGAGCATCGCTGCACAATGCCGAGCAGATTGAACTTCACGATATTCGAACGGGCGATACCGTTATTGTCGAAAAAGGCGGAGAAATCATTCCGAAAATCGTGGGGGTCGATAAAACCAGACGTCCCGCCGGCAGCGAGCCGACGACGTATGCCGACACCTGTCCCGTGTGCGGAACCAAACTTGTGAAACCCGCCGGCGAAGCAAAGCATTACTGTCCCAACGATTCCGGCTGCGCACCCCAGATTTTGGGGAAAATAGAGCATTTCGTAAGCCGTCGCGCAATGAATATCGAGGGAATAGGGGAGGAAACGGCGGATTTGATGTTTGAAGAAGGTCTTATACGGAATATTGCCGATATTTACGATTTGACGAAAGACCGGATTGTCGGGCTGGAACGAATGGGCAGCCGCTCTGCCGACAACATCATCGAGGGAATAAACAAATCGAAGGAAACGCCGTTTCCGAGAGTGCTGTTTGCGCTGGGAATACGCTATGTAGGCGAAACGACCGCAAAGAAAATAGCGCTGGCATTCCGTTCGCTCGATGCCATACGGAATGCTTCTGCGGAAGAGTTGCTGCTGGTGGACGAGGTTGGCGACAGAATCGCGCAGAGCGTAACACAGTATTTTGCCGATTCGGGAAATATCGCAATCATCGAGAGACTGAAGGCGGCAGGTTTGAAGTTTGAACTTGATGCCGGCGACGTCGAGATGCTGTCGGACAAACTGCAGGGCAAAAGCATTGTGGTTTCGGGTAATTTCAGCCGTCCGCGCGACGAACTGAAGCAGCTTATCGAAAAACACGGCGGGAAAAACGCTGCCGGAGTAACTTCAAATACGGATTATCTGATTGCCGGCGACAAAATGGGACCGGCGAAACTGCAAAAAGCCGAAAAACTGGGGATAAAAATTATCAGCGAAAGCGAATTTATGAAAATGATAAATGAGCCGTCCTGATGCGGAATACGAAAAAAAATGTAATTTTGTATTCTGTTATAATGATTATTAAAAATGGCATATTACAATAATATAACTAATAAACATGTGTGTTTCAGGATTATTTTTGCCTGTTTGCTTCTGATGTCGAACATTTCTTTCGCGCAGAGAAATCCGAAATACGAGAATGTCGTCAAAAAGGCGTCCGAACTAAGCAAAGAGGAGGCTTTCGGCGAGTATTCCGACTTCCTCAGTTTGAATCCACGTATCGAAAGAGCAAATCCGTACTATCAGTTAGCCGAACTTGCGTCGTCAATGATGCAGGATTTAAACCCCCTGACCGATTATAACAGGATAAAGAAACTGTATCATACCGCCGACACCTATTATCTTGTGTGCGAACAGTATCTCAATGACAATGATTTGCGCAGAGACCAGGCTTTTTTTCCGACGATACGCGTCTCGCAGCGGCGGCTGTCGGAGCAGGATGTCAGTCTGTATATCAAGACAAAGCGGGGCATCGATTCCATCTTTTTTGCGGAAATAACGGCAGCGGTCGAATCATATACCTCGATGATCGACTCATACTACCGGTGCATGGAGGTTTACAGAAATATCTGCAAAAACAACAGGAATATCAACGACCTGTACATCAACTGGGACGAAAACAGAGAATCCATGCTGTCAATGATAAGCAAGTTCGATTCGGTGTCGTATTTCGGAAATATGCTTGGCGACAAGGTTCCCAACCCGAAATTCGTCTATAGGGATATCAACAGTTTCAGGACGGACGGATTGTCTCCGACCGATTTCAGGGATGTTGCGGAACTGTGGAACTATAAGTTGTGGGCTGTTCAGCAGCAAAAATATTATGATGAAATAATCCGTAAAATAATCGAACAGGCTTTGATAGTCGAACAAAAGCTGGATATGCACATCGAAAACATCACTGCGGGCAAAGCGCCCATCCCTCCCGAACGTTACGCCGACAATACTTTAACGGAAGAATTGAAGCGTTTGCAGGAAATTACTCCGCAATATGCGAATATAGAACGTAAATACAGAGTTATAGATTTTTTAAATCTCGTGTACGACAGACAAAATACGCCCGTAGCCGCAAATTATTCCGTTGCCGGTCAGGCAGCATATATTCATTCTCTGATGGAGGCATATTCGAAAATATCGGATGCCGACAGGGAATTGGAAGCAAATTATCCGTCGATGAAGAAAAATCCGTCCGAATCGGAATTGATTTCCGGGCTGTATAACAGCAGTATCGAGAACTATAAGCAGTATGTCGTCAATTCCGAAATCGCAGGCAAAGACGAGCATTTCGCTTACAGCAAAGCCAAAATCCCGAAAATCACAAGCTCCGGCTTTTATCGACCGTCCCGACTGGGCTATATCGT
>JAISSE010000301.1 GCA_031273285.1 Prevotellaceae bacterium | reverse complement strand
TTGTGAAAATCCAGTCTTTTTTACATCCCACCCGAAGGGGTCGAATTGAAACACAACATCGTTTTTCTATAAACATATGATGTCTTCGACATCAAAACCGTTATACATTATTTATTTTTTATGCCTATATGTTATTTATTTTTTATGCCTTAATAGCTTGGGATAGTGCTTCAGCACTATCCATCTAAGAATTGGGATAGTGCTTCGGCGCTATCTTTTTATGCATGCGACAATTTGAAATACACCCTGTTTGAAGAAATAAATTCATTGTTTCCGATTATTTGTTACCTTTGCGCCAAAATATTTGACGGATGAAAGTGGTTATTGCAGGAATAGGAGAGGTCGGTTCCCATTTGACTAAAATGTTAGCCAATGGCGATCACGATATTGTTGTAATAGACCCTGTGGAAGAGCGGCTTAAAAGCCTTTCGGAAACGGCGGATTTTGTCGCTGTCGAAGGCTATTCCACTTCCATTTCGACCCTGTTGAGAGCGGGCGTCGACAAAGCCGACCTCTTTATCGCCGTAAACCCTTCGGAAGAACAGGATATGAACATCACCAGCGCCATACTTGCAAAACATATCGGCACTAAAAAAGTGATTGCCCGAATCAATAACGACGAATATCTCATCCCGGAGAACAGGGATATTTTTATGAATATCGGAATAGATCATCTGCTCTATCCCGAAAAAATAGCGGCAAAAGCTATCGGCGACCTGCTGCGGCAAACGGGAACGACCGAATACATAGATTTTTCGGGCGGAAAACTGCAGATTGTTGTTACCAAACTTGAGGATGGTGCCGTTATCATCGGTCATACGCTCAAGGATTTAACCAATCAGTATTCGTCCATAAACTACAGAACGATAGCCATAAATCGCGAGGGAGAAGTGATTATTCCCGACAATAACGAGGAATTTAAACTCCACGATATGATTTATGTCATCTCGAACTCAAGAGGTATTCCCGAAGTTTTGAGATATACCGGCAAAACGAATATCAATGTAAACAACATGATGATATTCGGCGGAAGCCCTATCGGAGTGATTCTTGCGAAAGAACTGGAGAATAAAATCAATATTAAACTGATAGACTCCAGCAGGGAGAAAAGCATGGAATTAGCCGGAATTCTGAAAAATACGCTCATCATCAATGCCGACATCCGAAATACGGACGTCATGAAGGAGGAAGATCTGGCTAACATGGATGCCGTTGTGGCGCTTACGCCGAGTTCCGAAACCAATATTCTGGCATGTCTGGCGGCAAAAAAAGCCGGAGTCAAAAAAACCATTGCCGAAATAGAAAATATCGACTACATCAAACTTGCCGAAAGCGTCGGTATCGACACGGTTATAAACAAAAAACTGATTGCGGCGGGACGGATATTCCGCTATACCATCGATTCGGACGTCCAAAGCATCAAATATCTGACAGGCTCAAACGCCGAAATTCTCGAGTTTATCGCCAAACCGAACTCGCCGGTAACACGCACGAAAGTCAGAAATCTCCATTTCCCCAAAACAGCGATACTTGGCGGAATCGTGAGAGGCTCACAGGCATATATAATTACGGGAGGGACGGAAATAAAGCCCTACGACAGGGTTGTTGTTTTTTCTCTGCCCCAAATGGTTAATAAAATAGGTAAATATTTCACATGAGAACAGTTGTAACACCAATACAGATGAGATTCAACGACATCGACGGATTCGGGCATGTCAATAATTCTGTGTATAACGAGTATCTGGACTGCGGAAGGGTAGATTGTCTCAATCAGATTTCCGGGATTGATTTCCTGTCGGGAACAGACCGGTTGGTAGTAGTCCACATTGAAACCGATTTTCTGAAACCCTCCTATTTGGGGGACGATTTGGCGGTGCATACCCAGATCGACAAAATCGGAGAAAAAAGCATCACAATGCTGCAGGTGATTGTCGGAGCAACGAACGAGATTAAGGTAAGAAGCCGTTCGGTATTATCGACTTTCAACATCGAGGAAACAACATCTTTCGTTTTGCCCGAAAACTGGGTGTTTGCATTGGAAAAATTTGCGGCATCGGGCGTTGTAAGCGATTAAGGGCAGTCGGATTTTAGGGAAACGACTTTCGGTTGCGGCTCAAATCCGCCGCCGGACGGTGTCATTTATTGCCGTGCAGATATCGCGGGTCGTGCAGCAGATAGGCATATTTGCCTTCTCCCCGACCGGCAAGTCTTTGTATCTCTGTTTCCATATTTGTCTGCCAGTCGTAACTGATCAGGGTTTCGCTGCCGTCCGCTTCGGCTCTGATGATGTCCGAAGGAGATACGCATCTTTTATCCTTGTAATACACAGGCTTTCCCGACAGGAAAGTAGCGATGTAAAATTCTTCGAGTTTGTACTGCTGTATTGTTTCGGAATCTTTCAGAGAAACATCGGCGTCAAACGATTTCGATTTCATTTCACGCATTTTCTCCGATTCCGTAAGTTCGTCCATCATCCTGTCGATAAGGCTTCCCGCCTTTATCGACGGTTTTATATGCTCAAAACTTTCGATCGGAATAAATATTCCTGTGTTTTTCTTATCTTTATTTACGACAATCTTTATCATCCGAATATAATTTCCGCCCTTCGGGCAAATACGCTGCAAATGTACAACATTCGGCGATAATAACCAAATATGTTGCACAAGATTAACATTATTTAATATTCCGATACCGGCGGGTTCGGGCGGGATATTTGCGTTTTTTGCTTCCAAACAGCTGATACCTACCGTAAAGCAGGCGCACATGTGCAATTTTGACAAGAATCGGGAAACGGTGTTCTTTGTGAAAATTTCTGTACCGTTTGTGTTGATTGACAGGATTATTTTTTACGGGATTGTCGGAATTGACTCAATAAACAGGGAGAGTTACAATTCTCTGTAGGTGAACGGCAACACTACGAATGCAGAGGGAGGCTATTTTAACCGCTTCATTAACAGCAAGGCGGGCGTCCCTTCAATCGGGGCGCCCGCCTTCTGTTTTTCCGGCATCCGGTCTGTTGCCTTCCGTTATCTTCCTCCGATTGCGGCAACTTCCGCTGCTGTCAGTTCTTTATCCCAGATACCCACGGCAGCGACGTCGATGTCGGCATCCCAGCCGGTAACATCGGCAAAAAGCAGGACGCCGGCAGTGTCGAGCGAACGCTGCGGATGATCGAGACTCGAAGATGCGGTAAATACCAGTTCTCCGTCCATGTAAAACTTGACGTCGCCCGGCAGTTTGACGGTCATCACGATACGGTGATAGCTGTTGTCTCTCGGGACAGCGCCTCCGTCCGAATACCCGATGTCGCCGCAGGCGATTTGTCCCCCCGCCGCATAAATCCAGATATCACTTTCGTCCTGATCCAGATTGGCTTCGAGCAAACTGTACCAGTCGTTGAGATCGACCAGCCTGTAGTCGAACATCATTGAATATTCATTGACCCGTGTTCCGCCTCCGTTTGCGGCGATTCCGTGCCGTGCCTCGAAATAGCTTCCGCGCGCCACGCGGACGGCAGTCGAGCCGGCGGGTCCGTCAACGGCGGTAAATCCGTCGCCCGCTTTGGTCAGAGCCTGTCCGGTGTTTGGTCTGGTAAAATCGTCGGCATCGTCGAATATCCACAATCCCACCGGATAGCTTTCCGGCGGATAGTATGCTCTCGGCACGGCGCTGACGTCGTCGATGCCGTCCAGCGGTCGAAACACGCTCGATACAAAGATTGAATCGGGCGCAAAACCGTACAGAACGGTCTCCGAGTCTTCGTTGTAGACGACAGTGCTTTTCGTCGCCAGGGTCTCAAATTCGGAGTATGTTACGGCGGTATGTCGAACCGTTTCGTCGTCCACAGGCTCCCAGGTGATTCGCAGACACGGTTTTCCCGCGTCGCGATAGACAAACATGGAACGGATGATCCGGTTTCTAAGCGACTGTATGTAACGTTCGCCGTATATTTCCAGATATTTTTCCACGCCTACCGACCGGTTGTCGTGTTTGTCCACGGTAACAAATTCGAAGGTATATCCGCCTTCGGGAATGTCCACCACTGTTTCCATCTGCATCATTCCGGGCTGTGTTCGCGTTACGGGGACTTCCACCGAACCGGCGCCGTCGTTCCAGTATATGACAGTCCTGTCGATTCGCGGGTCGGCGTTGATCTGCCAGGTGAAACGCGCCCTCTTGTTTCCCGGATAGGATTTAACGGAATCCGGAACGCCGAGATATACCGTTTCCCCTTTGTCCAAATCCTCCTGATGCAGGCTGTTCATGTCTTCGCATGCGCATATCCATAAAAGGAGCAGCAAGGCTCCGCTGATTTGTATTACTGTTTTCATCTTTTCAATTTTTTTAACTGATTAAAAACTTCCGTCATCGCCGTAAAATTCGAGTTCCGCAATATGCATGAAATTTATATGCCCCCATGTGGAGATAATGCGAAAACGCACGTAGCGCGCCTTGCCGACATCCGGAAGCACAAACTCGAATCCGTTCTGTGCATACGATACATCGTCGGCGGTTATGGGACTGTCGTCTCCCGAAGGCTTCGACGTGGTGAATTTACCCAGATAGTCCCAGTCGGCTTCCCATTCGTCGCTTTTCCAGTACGTATCGGGAACATCGGTACGGTAAGTGTCGGCGCTCCATATTTCAAATTCATACGGATTGCCGTGTTCATATTCCCAATACTCCCGATGCCACATCATGATGCGGCTAAGCTGGGCTTCCGTTCCGAGATTGACCGTAAAGCAGTATGGCAGGAGCAGGGGATCTTCGTCATGCGTATGCCACATGTAGCTTATTGTTCCGTCGAACATGTAGTCGAAGGTCATATCATGCCAGTAGTACGATACCTGATCGCCCGGCAGTTCCAGCTGACTGTGTTTGGATTTGTCAAGTCTGACTTCATACAGCGGCGACAGGGTAAACTCCATGCGTCCGGAGGTATTTCCCCATTTGTCGGTAATCGTTACGGCAAAAGCCCGTTCTCCCGGCTTGTGTCCCTTGAATGTCCAGTGGTCGTCCTTCAGGGCGCTGAAATGAATGTCGCTTTCCCGCATTGTTCCCGTGGAATCGGTTGCAAACAGTGTAATGCCTATTTCCGAACCCAGCGGATTGTGCCATGTTACCTTTGGACCTCCGAAATCGGCGCTTACGGAGAGGGATTCGTATACGACGTCCACTAACGGAGAGTCCGGAGTAAAGGTTTTCGACACTGGCTCCGAAGCATTTTCACTGTGGTCTACCACATATAAATTGACGGTTACAGGCTCGACGGAGCCCAAGCCTTCTATCAGCAGTTCGTTTTTATAGATGGAAGACCGGATGATCCGTTTTTGTCCGCCCGACGTATATTCTCCCTTCACATAGGAGATATCCGTTTCGTTTAGCACTTCGTAGGTGATTTTTCCTCCTCCTATCATGGGTTCCACCTCCACGTTTTTCAGTGGAGAGGGCGGAATATTATCGACCGGTATCTGACCGACCGGTTCTTCCCGACAGGACGCCGACAAAAGCGCCGAAACGGCAACAAGAATTGAAAACAGGAAATTGAGAATCGGGGATAAACCGATTTTCTTCTTCTGCCCGTTTGCGAATCTGAAAAATATATTCTTTTTCATATCTGAAAGTGTTTAAAATTTATTACTGTTCATATTTTAATCATTGGCATATCTGCCCGTTAATTACTTCCATCCCGGATTCTGTTCCAGATTGCCGTTCACCATCAGCGTGCTTATTTTTAGTGGCCATAGATATTCCTTTGGAGTGAAGACCTGATCGTGATAGGTCGTCGCCTGATAGTAAGTAGCCACCGTCGAGCCTAAATAGTACCAGCCCCTGATCGGCTGGTTAAAATATTTCATGGCGTCTTTCCAGCGTCTCAAATCGTGAAATCTCTGGCTTTCGAACGACAGTTCAATCATCCGTTCGCGCTTGATGATTTCCCGCATGGTCTCCTTTTCGGCAGGTTTGCGCGGGACGGTTGAATTTTCCCACGATTCGACAACGCCTTTCAATCCCGCGCGTGTCCTGACGCGGTCAATCCATTCGTACACGTCCCTGTCGGGCGAGGCTTTGATTTCGTTCAGCGCCTCGGCATAGAGCAGATACAGGTCGGCAAGCCGAATCAGCGGATAGGTGTAGCGTTTCGGGGAATAAGCGTTCTGGAGATTTATTGTTTCCGGATTGACAAGTTTTTTCAGATAGTAACCGGTCATAATCAGAGCGCTGGTGGACATGTATCCGTTTTGTTCGCCTTTTCGCGACTGCAGGTAATAGCTCTCGTTTTCCGGTTGCCCCGCTCCTTCGAATATGCAGCGGTCGAATCCCAGCCAGGCGTAGAAACGCGGCTCGCGGTAGAAATTCATGCCGGCTGTGGTTTCACCCGTTTTGATATAATACCGGTGATCTGCCTCCGCCGTCTTCGTTCCG
>JAISSE010000286.1 GCA_031273285.1 Prevotellaceae bacterium | reverse complement strand
TCTCGGTATTTTCGGCAATCAGTTCCGGAAACACCGTTTTCTCCGACCGGGAAGTCGAAGAAATAGAAAATCAACGATTTGTCAAATCGTTATATCATTTTACCCCCTGCCGTTACAGCGTATTTGCCTATATCGAAACTTCCGGAAACATGCCCTCGTTTTCGACCGAAATGTTTTTTGAATCCGTTCCCGACAATATCCTGGACGGAGCAGGCGACGACTGGAAATGGCACGAAGAAGACAAATTTATTCCGGTAATTATTCCGAGAGACTATCTGGCTCTGTACAATTTCGGTTTTGCCGGAAGCCGCGGATTGCCGCAGATATCCGAAAATATAGTTAAAACGGTGAACTTCAAGGTTGTCATAAAAGGTAAAGGAAAAAACGAGCTGTTCACGGGGCGTATTGTCGGTTTTTCGGACTATCTGAATACCATTTTGGTTCCGCAGGAATTTATGGATTGGGCAAACAACGGTTTCGGCGAAACCGAAACGCCCCGCAAATCAAAACTGATAGTCGAAGTAAAAAATCCTGCCGACCCCGAAATCGCGGAATTTTTCGCCGCAACAAACTACGACATCAAAGAAAACAAAGGCGAACAGGGCAAACTGTCTTATTTGCTGAAGATAATCATAACGGTAATATCCGTCATCGGGCTGCTTGTCCTTTTGCCGGCAATGGGCTTAATGTTTCTGAGCATCAATCTGTTAATCTACAAGAACAGAAAAACGCTGGGGAATTTGATACTCCTGGGCTATTCGCGCGCAGAGCTGGCAAAACCCTACAGCGTGCTCGTTTCGGTTCTGAACGCTTCCGTCGGCTTGATTTCATTCCTGTGTTTCATCACTGTACGGGGAGTTTATCTGTCCCGTCTCAAGATTTTGAACATAGAAAACACAACCGTCGATATATCGACAATAATTTTTGTGTTATTGTTCGTTTTTGGGGTCAGTTTCGTAAATATTTCGTGGATACGCAGGAAAATTAAAGAAATTATTCCGCCGGTAATGGGCTGAATATAAATGATTTTAAATAAAAAACAAATATTTTTTTTTGTAGATGAAAAATAATGTTTAACTTGGCGCCTCTGTTTCGTTGCCCAAACCGGGTAAAATCGCAAGGCAACGATTTGGGAGAAATGGCCGAGTGGTCGAAGGCGCGCGCCTGGAAAGTGCGTATACTCCAAAAGGGTATCAAGGGTTCGAATCCCTTTTTCTCCGCAGAGAAGAATTAGGTAAAAGTAATTTTTTTAAAAATTTGATATATAATTAATTTAGTAACAATTTAATATTATTTAAGCAGGCCATGAAAAGAATTGTAAAGTTTTCAGCAGCATTTACAGCATTTCTCACTTACGCGGGTTATGCAATGGCACAGGGTCCGGCAGAGTCAGGACTAGAAGAAGTTCCACTTCATCAACAATTGAAAATCCAGTTTATTGATGGTGGACCTCCCTTTATGACGCCGATTATCTTGTGTCTCGTTTTGGGGTTAGCCTTTTGTATTGAGCGTATTATCTACCTCAATCTGGCAACAACCAACACGAAAAAATTATTATCTTCCGTAGAATCGGCATTGGACGATGGCGGAATAGAAGCGGCTAAAGAAGTGTGCCGCAGCACAAGAGGTCCGGTAGCAAGCATTTTCTACCAGGGATTGGACCGCAACGAAGAAGGACTGGATATGGTTGAGAAATCAATCGTTTCCTACGGCTCGGTTCAAATGGGGCAATTGGAAACCAATCTCCCGTGGATAGGTTTGTTCATCGCTCTGGCGCCGTCCTTAGGGTTCCTCGGAACGGTTATCGGTATGGTTCAGGCATTCGACGACATCCAGAAAGCGGGAACAATGTCCCCCACAGTTGTTGCCGGAGGTATGAAAGTGGCTTTGATAACCACTGTTACCGGTCTTATCGTAGCCATCATTCTCCAGGTCTTCTACAACTATGTTGTCTCCAAAATCGACGGAATAGTAAATTCCATGGAAGACGCATCCATCTCTTTTGTAGATATTCTGATGAAACACAACGCAAAAACAAAGTAAGAAGCCATGTGGAAAGCAAATAAATTTGTAAATATTCTGCTTTGGATTCTGGCTGCCATTTCTGTTATACTTTGCGCATATGTATTCATCGGAACCGGAAATGCAAGCAAGGAGGAAATGATGGCAGTAATAGATCCAATGCTTTTCTGGAGTTACATACTGGTAGGAATTGCAGCAGCGCTGACGATATTTCTTCCTGTACCTCAAGTTATTGAGAACCCCAAATCGGCTGTCGGCATTCTTGTGGGTCTGGTTGCTTTTGTTGTGGTAGTAGGCGTGTCCTATGTTTTTGCATCGGGTGAACAATTGCCTTTTACTCCGGGTCATGCTCCCGTCAGCGAAGGGACAATAGAATTTGCGGATATAAATCTTATTTCCGTTTATATTATGCTGTTCGCAACGATACTTGTAACTGTCGGCGCGAGCATAGCTAATGTTTTAAAACTGAGATAAAACACAGGAATATGGCAAAAAGATCAACACCGGAATTAAATGCAAGTTCTATGGCTGATATCGCTTTTTTGCTTTTGACGTTTTTTCTCTTGACTACAACGATGGACCAGAATATCGGCATGCCCCGACGTCTGCCTCCGATACTCGAAGAAGAACAGGAGAAACCGCCCGAAATCAATAAGCGCAACATTATGCAGGTGCATGTGAACAGTATGGACGCATTGATGGTAAACGGAAAACCCATGGAAGTCATCTTCCTGAAAGACGAGGTTAAAACGTTTCTGTTAAATCCGAATAATGACACCGATAAACCCGAAAAAGAGGTCAAAAATATTGAGCTTGTGGGGGCAATACCTGTCAGTAAGGGAGTTGTCTCTCTGCAAACAGACAGAGGCACAAGCTACAGTATGTACATGGCTGTCCAGAACGAGATAATGAGGGCTTATTCCGAACTTCGTGACGAATTTGCAGTATCGCAGTTTCAGTTGCCGTACGCCAGACTTTCGGAAGACCGGCAGGAAGCCGTCAGAGGGGTTTATCCTCTTAACATATCGGAAGCGGAACCGAGAGAAGCAAAGAAAGGTAAAAGATAAAAGGAGGTTTACTATATGAAATTAATAAAGAAAAAGAAAAGATCGGCAGGAACTTATTCGTCAAGTTCCATGTCCGACATCGTGTTTATGCTTTTGTTCTTCTTCATGGTAACAACTACCATGAGAGAAGAGGAAATTAATGTCAACATAAAACTTCCCGAAGCTACCGAAATTGCAAAACTGGAACGTAAGGACCTTACCTGCTATATCAATGTAGGGACGCCTATAGCGCCTTTACAGGGCAAGTTCGGAACGGATACCCGCATGCAGCTGAATGACAAATTCAGCACGGTGAACGATATCCGCGATTTTGTTGCGGCAAAGCGCGAACAGCTGTCCGAAGCCGACAGAGCGCAGCTTACCGTTGCTTTTAAAATCGACGAGCAGACAAGAATGGGTATAGTTACTGATGTTAAACAGGAACTTCGCAGATGTCAGGCTCTGAGAATTAGCTATTTGGCAACTTTGCCCCAAAAATAGGCACAGTTTGATGTTATTTTGGCACGGTTTTTGTGTCTTGTTAAGACAGTCTACCGGACATTAATAGTAATAACAATTAAATTTTTAAAGTTATGGATTTAAAAAAAACACCAAAAGCAGATCTTCAGAATAAGAAGACATTGTTTTTCGAGATAGGACTGGGTTTATCTTTGCTGGCTGTGCTGGTTGCTTTCAACTGGACGTCCAGAGAAAAAACCGCAAGCCTGCTCGTTAATATGCACCAGGAAATTGTTGAAGAAGAGGAACAGGTTCCGATTACACAGCAGGAGCCGCCTCCGCCTCCCGAGATCCCTAAAATTCCGCAAATTCCCGATGTAATTGACATCGTAGAGAATGACGTGGACATTTCGTCGGAGTTCGATTTTTCGGAATCGGAAAGCAATGACAACCTTTTTAATGATTTGGCGTATGTCGAAAAGAAACAGCAGGTAGTCGAACAAGAGGAAGAAGTCGATGAAGTTATTCCTTTCGCTATTGTAGAAGAAAAGCCCAAATTTCAGGGTAAGGATGCCAAATATTTTGTAGATTGGATTTATTCCAAACTTGACGGCAACTATCCTCAGGCAGCAGCGGAAAACAATATCCAGGGAACAGTTCGCATATCTTTCACCGTAAATGTGGACGGAAGTCTTTCCGACATAAGATCGATAAGAAAAGCCGACCCTTTACTCGAAGATTGCGTTATCGAAATCATTAAAAAATCTCCGAAATGGACGCCGGGACGTCAGCAACAAAAGCCCGTAAAGGTAACTTATCAGGTGCCGGTACATTTCAAGCTACAGAATTAAATTTATTGGTACGTAACGTATTAGTAATAAACTACAAAAACGGTTTTTGGAAAACTTCCAAAAACCGTTTTTTAGTAGGGTACATCGAAGGTGTCAATGTTTCGTTTTATTGGGCTATGTTTTTCCCGACTTTATTATTTCTCCTAAAATCGGGTGATATTATGATAATTGCGGATTTCATGCCATCGATTAGAGCGTCCCGATGAAATGAAATGTAATCTGCTGATAATAATTCTCTTTCCCATCCGGATGTTGTTTTCCGCGACTCCTGTAAATCCTGTAAATCCTGTTAATTCTGTAAAATAATCCGGTTCAACGAAACGAAGCCAAATACACTCCGGTCAAATACATCTGTTTCAACCTCAAAAATTTCATTTATCTTTGCACCGATTTTTGGTGTTACAATTTCGCTGTCTGCGGAAACGTAATGAAAAGGGAATCAGGTGAAAATCCCGAACAGATCCGTTGCTGTAAGCTCCGCCGAAATCGTTTTTTTTGATAATGTAAATGAAACATTTTTACTTTTTTACGATAGTTTTACTTGTATCCGTCGGCGCAACGGGCAGTGTTTTTGCTCAACATCCGGATACAGTTAAGGTATATAATCTCGGCGAGGTTGTGATAGTCGGATATAATACAAAGGAAATCATTCC
>JAISSE010000279.1 GCA_031273285.1 Prevotellaceae bacterium | reverse complement strand
AAAAAATTCTAATCTATGGCGACTTTTGCCATAATTTTCTTATAATCGTCCATTGAGGCGACTATTAATTTGTCAAATTCTTTCAATCCTGTTCCTGCCGGTATCAGATGACCGCAGATAACGCTTTCCTTCAGACCTTCGAGTTCATCGGTTTTCCCTCTGATAGCCGCTTCGTTCAGCACTTTTGTCGTTTCCTGGAACGATGCCGCCGACAGAAAACTGTTTATCTGCAATGCCGCACGGGTGATACCCTGAAGAACCTGATTCGACGTGGCAGGAATGGTAGCACGCGCCACCACAAGTTTCAAGTCCTTGCGTTTGAGCGTGGAATTTTCATCATTCAGACGGCGGGACGAAATAATCTGCCCCGGTTTCAATGTTGCGGAATCGCCGGCATCAACCACGACCTTTTTGTCGTAAATCGAGTCGTTTTCTTCCATGAAAACCCATTTGTCCACCAACTGTTCCGGAAGGAATTTGGTATCTCCCGGGTCGATGATTTCTACTTTGCGCATCATCTGCCGCACAATCACCTCAAAGTGTTTATCATTGATTTTCACACCCTGAAGCCTGTACACCTCCTGTATTTCGTTTACGATATATTCCTGAACTTTTGTCGGTCCCTGAATCTGGAGAATATCCAGAGGAGTTATGGCACCGTCGGAAAGAGGGATTCCTGCGCGCACATAGTCGCCTTCCTGCACCAGTATCTGACGCGAGAGAGGTACCAGATATGTCCTCACATCTCCCATTTTCGACGTTACGGTAATCTCTCTGTTACCGCGTTTTATGCGTCCCAGAGCGATTTCTCCGTCAATTTCCGAAACGATTGCCGGATTGGACGGATTACGTGCTTCGAACAGTTCGGTTACACGCGGCAAACCTCCGGTTATATCGCCGGCTTTGCCGACA
Source organism: Prevotellaceae bacterium (assembly GCA_031273285.1). Lineage (GTDB taxonomy): Bacteria > Bacteroidota > Bacteroidia > Bacteroidales > UBA932 > JAIRLF01. The sequence continues at coordinate 3,537 of JAISSE010000279.1, read as the reverse complement.
GCGCGCGGTATTTTCACCAGAATCTGACCTGCTCTGACTTTTTCGCCTTCGTCGGCAACCACAAGGTGAGCGCCTACCGGCAAGTTGTACTGCTTCAGTTCGGTACCGTTTTTGTCCACTATGCTGATAGTCGGATTCTTTGTCTTGTCACGCGATTCTATGATTACTTTCTCGCGATAACCCGTAGTTTCGTCCGTTTCTTCACGATACGTAATGTTTTCGATCAGATTGCCGAACTGCACGGCTCCGGAAAATTCCGTAATAATCAAAGCGTTGTATGGATCCCAGTCGCAAATCAAATCACCTTTTGTTACGGAATCGCCGTTTTTGAAAAAGACATTTGTTCCGTAAGGTAAACTGTGCGAATACAATGGAATACCCGTATTATGGTCGATGATATGCAGTTCCGCCAGACGTCCGATAACCACATCAACATCGCGGTCGTCATCTTTTCTGACCACCACGCGGAGTTCGTCGATTTGCAAACGTCCGTCGTAACGGGCAACGACTTTGTTGTCCGATGCAATATTGGAAGCGGTACCGCCCACGTGGAAAGTACGCAATGTCAGCTGAGTACCGGGTTCTCCGATCGACTGTGCCGCGATAACTCCCACCGCTTCGCCTTTCTGAACCATTCCTCCCGTCGCCAGACTTCGTCCGTAACATTTGCCGCAAACGCCTTTTTTTGATTCGCAGGTAAGCACCGACCGGATTTCAACCTGTTCGATGGGCGAATTTTGTATGGCGCGCGCAACTTCTTCGGTAATTTCGTCGCCGGCAGCAACAATCGGCTCGCCGGTATTCGGATGGAAGATGTCGTTCACGGATGTGCGTCCGAGGATACGGTCGTACAGCGATTGAACTTCTTCCTCGTTATTTTTCATTGCCACCGCAACAAGTCCTCTCAATGTTCCGCAATCCTCTTCGGTGATAATCACATCGTGAGACACGTCAACCAGACGGCGTGTCAAATATCCCGCATCGGCAGTCTTCAGCGCCGTATCGGCAAGACCTTTGCGCGCTCCGTGTGTGGAGATAAAGTACTCCAGCACCGACAGTCCTTCCTTGAAATTCGACAGGATGGGGTTTTCGATGATTTGAGCTTCCGACGAGCCTGATTTTTGAGGTTTTGCCATCAGACCGCGCATACCCGACAGCTGGCGAATCTGTTCTTTCGAACCGCGAGCGCCGGAGTCAAGCATCATGAACACAGAGTTGAATCCCTGATTGTCGGAAGTCAGCTGTTTCATCAGTGTCTGAGTAAGTTTTGCATTGGTATGTGTCCAGATATCAATAATCTGATTATAACGTTCATTATTGGTAATGAAGCCCATGTTGTAGTTGGTCATCACTTCCTCGACTTCGGCATAACCCTGCGCCACCAGCCGTGCTTTTTCGGCAGGGATAATAACGTCGTCCAGATTGAAAGACAAACCGCCCCTGAACGCCATTGAGTAACCCAGTTCTTTTATATCGTCAAGGAATTTTGCCGTTGTAGCGGTACCGGTAGTTTTCATTACCATACCGATAATATCTCTCAGCGTTTTTTTCGTAAGCAGATCGTTTATGTAGCCTACTTCCTTGGGTACAACCAGATTAAACATGATGCGCCCTACCGTCGTTTCTATTAATTCCGTTTTTTCCGTAGCATCTTTGACGGATGTTTTAATCAGCACTTTGACAACGGCGTGCAAATCCACGGCTTTTTCGTTGTAAGCAATTATTGCTTCTTCGGGTCCATAGAAAGTCAATCCCGAACCTTTGGCGTCTTCTTTCGCTTTCGTGATATAGTAAAGCCCAAGCACCATGTCCTGTGAAGGAACGGTAATAGGAGCGCCGTTTGCGGGATTAAGAATATTGTGAGCGCCAAGCATTAACAGCTGAGCTTCAAGGATTGCGGCATTTCCCAGCGGCAAATGGACTGCCATCTGGTCTCCGTCGAAATCGGCGTTGAACGCGGTACATGAAAGCGGATGCAGCTGAATAGCTTTACCTTCAATCAGTTTCGGCTGAAAAGCCTGAATACCGAGACGGTGAAGCGTCGGCGCACGGTTTAGCAGCACCGGATGCCCTCTCATCACGTTTTCAAGGATATCCCAAACAACAGGGTCTTTGCGGTCAACTATTTTTTTCGCGGATTTGACAGTCTTGACAATTCCGCGTTCGATGAGTTTGCGTATAACAAAAGGCTTATATAATTCGGCAGCCATATCTTTTGGCAAACCGCATTCGTGCATTTTCAGTTCCGGTCCCACGACGATAACCGAACGGGCGGAATAATCAACACGTTTTCCCAGCAGGTTCTGACGGAAACGTCCCTGTTTGCCCTTCAGACTGTCGCTCAACGATTTCAATGCTCTGTTGGAGTCCGTTTTTACGGCATTGGATTTGCGCGAATTATCGAACAGCGAATCAACGGATTCCTGCAGCATACGTTTTTCGTTACGCAAAATCACTTCCGGAGCTTTGATTTCTATCAGCCTCTTCAGACGGTTGTTGCGTATAATCACCCTTCGATACAAATCGTTCAAATCGGATGTTGCAAAACGTCCTCCGTCCAGAGGTACCAGCGGGCGCAAATCGGGAGGGATAACAGGGATGACTTTCAATATCATCCATTCCGGTTTATTGATATCGCGCGCGGCTCTGAAAGTTTCCACAATATTAAGTCGCTTGAGAGCATCCGCTTTACGCTGTTGCGAGGTTTCGGTGCTTGCCTTGTGTCTCAGAGAATACGACAATTCGTCCAGATTAAGCGATTGCAGCAAAGTATTGATAGCTTCGGCGCCCATGCCCGCGATAAATTTATTGGGGTCGGAATCTTCCAGCAACTGATTGTCTTTGGGCAGAGTGTCAATTATCTGAACATATTCATCCTCCGTAAAAAGGTCTAACTGTCGTACACCGTCGGCTTCGGTAACTCCCGGCTGTATAACGACATAGCGCTCGTAATAGATAACCGCTTCCAGCTTTTTTGCGGGAATGCCCAGCAGATAAGCCAGCTTGTTCGGCGCCGAACGAAAGTACCAGATATGCGCAACAGGCACAATCAGTGATATATGCCCCATTCTTTCGCGACGCACTTTCTTTTCGGTAACCTCCACGCCGCAACGGTCGCATATAATACCGCGATAGCGTATCCTTTTATATTTACCGCAGTGACACTCATAATCTTTCACCGGTCCGAATATCCGTTCACAAAACAATCCGTCTCTTTCCGGTTTATACGTTCTGTAATTTATTGTTTCGGGCTTTGACACTTCTCCAAACGACTGTTCCAGAATTTCTTCGGGAGAGGCTAAAGCAATAGTCATTTTGTTGAAGTTACTCTTCAGCTTGGTCTCTTTTTTTAAAGCCATATTATTATTATGTGTTATATTTCAATTTTTAAAGCTACTGACAATACGCAATTATACATCAAAATTAGCCCGCAAAGTTAGAGATTAATTTCGGATTACAAAAAAAATATTGAAAATAATTTTTTTGCCGGCAATAATATTCTTATTTCAAGGATTTTAAAATTGATGTTTTTTGTAT
>JAISSE010000269.1 GCA_031273285.1 Prevotellaceae bacterium | reverse complement strand
GCACCGTCTTTTGTATCTTTCACCGTTATACCCAGCTCCTTCAGTTTCGTTCTGATATTGTCCGATGTTGCAAAATCTCTGTTTTCTTTTGCTTTCTGTCTGAGGTCAAGAATCAGTTGCATAAGGGCATGTGTCTGTCCCGTATCTGTTTTTGCTTCTTTTTTCAGTCCTAAAATGTCGAACATCACAGCGCCGTAAAATTGTTTAAGCGATTCGATATCTTCTTCGGTAAGAGTTTCTTTGCCTTCGTTTACCGAATTGATTATACGCGCACCGTCGAAGAGGATGGAAATAGCGATTGGACTGTTCAGGTCGTCGTCAAGAGCGGCAAAACAGTCTTTCTTCAATGAGTTTATCTCAACGCTCGACACGTCCGACGGTTTGAGGGTATTCAAAGTATCGCAGGCTTTCAGCAGCCGGTTCAATCCTTTTTCGGCAGCCTGCAGTGCGGTATTGGAAAAATCCAGAGTGCTTCTGTAATGAGCCTGCAAAATGAAAAAGCGCACCGTCATGGGCGTATATGCCTGTTCCAGCAGTTTATGTCTGCCGGTAAAAAATTCTTCGAGCATGATGGAATTTCCCAGAGATTTTCCCATTTTTTGTCCGGTTACGGTAATCATATTGTTATGCATCCAGAATCGGCAGGGCGTATCTTTGTTTGCGATTTGCGACTGTGCGATTTCCGATTCGTGGTGCGGGAAAAGCAAATCCATACCGCCGCCGTGGATGTCGAATTTTTCGCCGAGATATTTCCGCCCCATAGCCGAACATTCGAGATGCCAGCCCGGAAAGCCCTCGCTCCAGGGCGATTTCCACCGCATAATATGTTCCGGCGCGGCTTTTTTCCATAAAGCAAAATCGACGCTGTGCTGTTTTTCTTCCTGACCTTCGAGGTCATCGCGCGAGGTTGACAGAAGGTCTTCAATCACTCGTCCCGAAAGCTGTCCGTAATGATACTGACGATTATATTTCACGACATCGAAATACACCGAACCGTTGACGACGTAAGCATATCCGGCATCGAGAATTTGCCGCACCATGTCGATTTGTTCCATAATATGTCCCGACGCATTGGGTTCGATGCTCGGACGTCGAACGTTTAATGCATCCATCATGTCGTGATAGCGGTCGGTATAGTATTTTGCTATCTCCATCGGTTCAAGCTGTTCGAGCCGAGCTTTTTTAATCAGTTTGTCTTCGCCGCTGTCGGCATCATTCTCAAGATGTCCTACATCCGTAATATTCCGTACATAACGCACTTTATATCCCGAAAAAACAAGATACCGAAACAGTAAATCGAAAGTAAGAGCCGAGCGGGCATGTCCCAAATGCGGGTCGCCGTAAACGGTCGGTCCGCAAACATACATTCCCACATTCGGCGCATGTAAGGGAACAAACAGTTCTTTTTTCCTTGACAACGTGTTATATAAATACAGTTCTCCCATTGCAAACAATTTGAAATTATCGCACAAAGATAAATATAAATCCGTAAATCCGCAAACCGCACGAATATCTCCGTGCAGTTCTGCGATTTCCATGTGCAGCCGATTTCACGGAGTTTTATAATTTTTGCGTATTTTGAGGCTATATCGAATTATGCTGCGCAGGACAGTTACCTGCTTATTTTCATGTATTTGTTCGGATTAAACGAATCTATCACGGTTAAAAGTTTGTATGCTTCCGCTCTGTCGGCTTGCGGCGCTTCGGCAAAAATATTTATCAGCTCATCCGATTTGGCATCGAAAAACAGTCGAAGATACGGAGTTGATATTTCGGACAGCTCTTCAAACGAGCGTTTTATATCGGACAGAGCCTGTAAAATCTGTTTTCTTCCTTCGCCGATATCTTCCGCCAGCCTGTCCAAACCCAGACGGTGATATTTATAGTAAGCCGTATGTTCGTGAGTGTACGCACTGCTTAAAATGTTCTCTATTATCCAGTAGCGGTTTTTTCTGTTGGCATTTTCGTACGGATTCCATCCCTGATAACTCTCCCGTTGAGCATTGTTAAGAATTAACTGTGCATTTTCGAAAAACGGCAAACCTCCTTTCAGCGAAAAACTGTCGTAATCGATACCCAGAATCAGATATGCGTAAAACGCCATCAGGGAAGTGAGATTCGATTTAAAGGTACGCAGGTCGAAATCCAGACGGTCAAATTCGATGTAGTCGAAAGCAAAATCTTCGTCCACATGGTTGAGGATTATTGTCTGATACGATGTTCCGTAGACGGGACGGCGCGCCTGCACCTGCAGCGACCCGGCGCATCGCGAACCGCTGTATTCATTTATGGTGATAAAAAACGAACAGTCAATACGTTCCTCCTCCGAAAAAGTATGATTGGTCCATTTTGTTCCGTTCATAAATTCGTTGAGCGAAGTCTGTAAAGTGCTGAACACGTTCTTGTTGGTTCCTTGAATTTTCGACGCATTTACCGTAACATTACATCTCAGTTCCTGCGACAGGGCAGAAATCACCGGTAAAACGGAAAACATTATCATATACAGGTATTTAATCATAATTCCGAATCTGTTATCTGTCCGTATTTTTCTTCCGATTTTTGGCGGATATAAGCGGCAATATCCTTAGCCACATCTTTTTTCGGTTTCATGTCGAACCGCGTTTCCGTACCGTCGGCGTCGATTATCGTTATTTTGTTCGTATCCGAGCCGAAACCCGAACCCGTATCGTTCAACGAGTTGAGTACGATGAAATCCAGATTTTTCGATCGCAGTTTTTCGCGGGCATTATGCAGTTCGTTATCCGTTTCCAGAGCAAAACCCGCCAGAATCTGACTGTCGTGTTTCATCCGTCCCAGTTCGGCGGCAATATCCTTCGTTTTGGTCAGGGCAATCGTCAAGTCCGTCTTTTGCTTTATCTTGTTTTCTTCCTGTTTTTCAGGCGTAAAATCGGCAACGGCGGCACACATGACAGCGATGTTGCACGAAGGGAACAGATGCACGCATTCCTCATACATCTCGTTTGCAGATACCACATTAACCCGCCGGATATTCGGATGCAAAGGCGACAGGTGTGTAGGTCCGCTGATCAAAATCACGTCGGCGCCCTGCCGAGCCAGAGTTTCGGCAATTGCATATCCCATTTTACCCGAAGAATAATTGCCGATAAACCTCACAGGGTCAATATTTTCGTATGTGGGTCCCGCCGTAACCAGAACATGTATGCCCGAAAACGAGGTATCGAAATAAGCGTCAAGATAAGCGACGATTGTTTCCGGCTCTGCCATACGACCCTTGCCTTCGAGTCCGCTCGCCAGCTCTCCCGCTTCCGCGTCGATGATTGTATCGCCGTGAGATTGAAGCGTTTCTATGTTTCTGCGGGTTGCAGGATGTCTGTACATATCCAGATCCATTGCCGGCGCGACAAATACGGGGCATTTTGCCGACAGATATGTCGTAAGCAGCAGATTATCGGCTATGCCGGCAGCCATTTTGCCGACAGAATTGGCTGTGGCGGGCGCTATGAGGTATGCGTCAGCCCATAAACCCAAATCCACATGACTGTTCCATTCGCCGTTTTCGGGATTGAAAAAATCAACCAAAACAGGATTTTTCGAAAGCGTCGCCATCGTAAGGGGAGTAATGAAACGTTTAGCCGTATCGGTCATTACCACCTTGACTTCAGCGCCTTCCTTAATTAACAGACGAACAAGCGCCGCGACTTTATAAGCCGCAATGCCGCCCGTTATACCTACCAAAATATGTTTCCCTACAAGCACGACTCAGTAAATTTTTAATAACTTGAGCCTTTGCGAATTTATTTGTTGGATTCCGCTTTTCTGAAATATATCCTTCCTTCCAGAAATTCCTGAGTAGCAAATAAACCCGGTTTGGGGAGTTTCTCGTAATATCTCGACATTTCGATTTGCTCTCTGTTTTCGAACACTTCTTCCATCGTGTCGCTTATACCGGAAAACTCTTCCAATTTTTTCGAAAGCTCCTGTTTCAATTCTGCAGAAATCTGATTGGCACGTTTCGCTATAATCATCACGCTTTCGTATATATTCCCCGTCGGAACGGTGAATTTTTCGACATTGCGGGTGATGGTATTAGCCGGCACGTTGTATCTTTTTTCCATTATAAATAATTTATTTTTAATTTTTTATATCTAATTTATGTCTATTCCGCGTTTTTCCGTAAACAGGCGTGATTCCTGATACATGACTTCGGCTTCGGGCAGGTATTTGGATTCGGGATAATCGCTCACAAAGTTGTAATACTCGTCAATTGCAGCGATATATCTTTCGGGTTGCATCCTCCTGACACTCTTTTTAGCGTATATGTAGCTTGCTTTCAGCATTAAAAACGACTGTTCCTCGTTGTATTTGCTGTTGGGAAATTCTCTGATACTGTTGCGCAACGCCACGATAGCCGCCTTGTAATCTTCGATTTGATAGTATAATTTGGCAGCCAGATACGCTTTTTCTTCCAGACGTTCTTTCAACTCGTTCAGATATTTTTCTTCTTTGTCAAATTCCGAATTGGGAAATTTGGTGTAAAACAGATTGAATGCGGTTATCGCATCTATCGTATTGCGCTGATCCAAAGAGGCGCGCGACGACAGCCGGTAAAGATTTACCGCCCGCATGTAGTAGGCTTCTTCGGCAAAATTACTTCGTCCGAACACGCGGGTAAACCGTTCCAGTGCGCCCTCCGCCGAATAGTAGTCGCTCATCAGATAATATCCTTTGGCAATATAGAAACTCACCGTATCGCCGCGAGGCTGATTGTCGTAAACGGCATTTAAAGATTCGAACAAAGGGGTCGATTTGGCATATTTTTTATTATTGTAGTATTCCAATCCTGCAAAATATCGTTTTTCGGGGTTGGGATTCTTCAACAATTTATTGTATCCGGCGCATCCGGAAATCATGAAGCCAATCAGAATCAGCAATATACCCTTGTCTTTCAATCTATACATATCCTTTTTTACACATTATATCGAACCGCAAAGTTACGAAATTTATTACAATCTGACTATATTTTCTTCAAATGGTTTATATTTTCAAATTTTTTTTCCTGATGAGGCTGTCTCGAAAGCACGCAAATTATATAATTACGAATTAAAAATTACGGTGATGTCATTTATTTATTGATTTTATTTTTGTACCTTTGCGCCAAAATACAAATAGATATTATGATAGATATCGATCATTATTTTTGTACGAACGAAGCGTGTAAATGTTACGGTCTTCGTTCACAGGGCA
>JAISSE010000242.1 GCA_031273285.1 Prevotellaceae bacterium | reverse complement strand
AATAATCTGCGTGAATCCCTATAATCCGCGTCATCCGCGTGCTTTGGATACCGTCCCCCCAAAATGAAATCCGATGAACTTGATTTAACAAGTCCACCGGATTTACTCAATTGATCATGGCATTGATAATTTAATTCGCGTTTATTTGACGACTTCGACCCATCGACCGGTGTTGTTGGCGCTTATTGTTCCGTCGTACATTGCTTCCACCTTGGTTGCGGGCAGGTAGAACTTGCCGACGTATGCCGCGGTGAGTTTTACTTTGAACCGTTTCGTGTTCTTCAAGCCGAAATATGTATATATCCTGTCGTCCCGGATGTCGCAATAGTCGTAGGCGCCAGCATCTTCGTCGGTTTCGATACCCAGCAGGCGGGTGTTTATTATCTCCCATCCCGACGGAAATATCTGCGACAGGGCGATATTCGAGTATGCTTCGCCGGAAGGACTGATGTTTGCCACATCGACAATGGCGTAAAAATCCGTTCCCTGCTTCAATATTGTCGGGACTATTGCCGATTTCCCGTCGGAGAACGAAACATTCAGCTTGATTTTGTTTTCCGCCGCCGTTTCCTGTCCTTCGAGAGGTATTCCCGTTGTCGAAATCTGGATATAAACACTTGCGTCCGATTTGTTTTTCACCTCGAATTTTCCCGAAGTCAGGTCGCCCAGGTTAGCCGTCCATACCGATTTCTTCGAGTTTACGCTGTTTGCTTTTCCGTTGTACGTATATTCAATATCAATGGATTTGTCGTTGCCGCTATTTTCGGCATAGCGAGATATTCCCATGAGTGCATACGCGGTAGTTTGAGTGCTCATCCAGCGGTTCGAGTTGAGTTTTTCCGACAGAGAGCGTACAAGCTCGAATGCCGTTCCTTCGCGTTTCAGCAGCAGCAGAGCATCGACAATCAGCGCCATATCTCTGGTACTTGAGCCGTAGGTCTGTGAGAACGGCGGATATTCCTTGACATTGGTATCGACGTTTTCGATTATGTTTTCCGCAATTTCCGTCTGCCCTGCCAGTGCGTATGCGGCTGCAAGCACCCAGCGCGTCTGCATTGATATTGTTTTATCCTCTCTCAGTCTGTTCATCGCGCCAAGTTCGGGAGCTTTGGCTTTGGCTAAGGTGTACAGCCGGTAAGCCTGTTCCAAATCGTGTTGAGCATACGAATAATACGAGCCTTTCTGACTGCTCATCACCCATGTTCGGGCTTTTTTCTGCTGATATTTCAACCATCCCTGTTTCAATCCGCCCGGCAGCGAAAATCCTTTTTTCTCCGCTTCGAGCATAAAATCGCCGGCATAGTTTGTAGCCCAGTCGTTGTACGAGCTTTCGCCGGGCCAGTATGTGAATCCGCCCTCGTAGCCGACAAAACTTTTCAGCCTGTTCAGCGCAGCCTTGACGTTGTACGAAGCGTCGATTTTATCCTTTTCGCTCATGTCGATAACCGAACTCAGATACAGCTGGGGGAAAGCGGCGGAGGTGGTCTGTTCCAGACATCCGTGCGGATACTGTATCAGATAGCCGAGGCGCTGCCCCAGGTTCAGCGGCGGAATAATCGATGCTTCTATCCGTCCCGTGTTGGTGCCGTCCATGCCGTGCAGTTCGTCCGTTACGGAGTTGCTTTTACCGGCTTCCAGCACAAACGACCGGATTTTCGTCAGCGGAGGGTTGGGGGTACGCACTTCTATTTCGACATCATATTCCGAACGTTCGTTTCCGGCAACGGCAACGACTTTCACCCTGCCGACCCCTGTCTGTTTTTTCACTTTCAGACCGAATGTTGTCATTTCTTCTCCGACCGACTTGAACTCGACGGTATGTTTACTGTCTTCGACTGCAAACAAATCGTTCGCTTCGACGGATACCTCCGCTTCGGTTATTTTTTCGTCCATGGAAAATATCGTAACGGGGAGGTCGATTTCCTCGCCCGGTCCGATAACGCGCGGCATTGTCGCCAGAACCATGAGCGGTTTTTTGACGGGAACGGTTTTTTCCGCGTTGCCGTATGCATTTTTGCTGCCGGCAACAACCATGATTTTTACCGATCCTATATAATTGTGCATCTTCAGATCGTGAGTGATTTTCTGACCTTTGTTCAGCGAGAACGGTCCGATGAACGTTACCACCGGTTTGAATCTGTTGACTTTGGTTCTGTTTGCCGATGCGGCATCGCCGCCTCCTATTGCAAACAGCTGTTCGATTCGTCCGCCGTAAGCGCCGATCAGCGATTCGTACATGTCCCAGGTATTAACGCCCAGAGCTTCTTTTGCATAGAAATAATTCCACGGATTTGGAGTTTTGAATCCCGTCAGGTCGAGCAGCCCTTCATCGACGACGGCAAGCGTGTAGGTCATCGGTCTGCCATGTTCCTCACTGACGGTGATTTTGTAATTTTCCTCCGGACGAATGACCGCCGGAGCAGTCAGTACCGGAGCAAGTTTTGTGTCGGGATCGACAACATTCACCGGAATAACGCCGAACAGCCTTACGGGAAGGTCGTTTTGCGTTTGCGCATGAGGCTGTACCAGAGTAACGGACACATATACGTTCGGGGTCATTTCGGGCGTGGTCCGGATTTCTATTTTCGTCTCGCCGTCTTCGCAGGCAACCCAGTAGCTGCTCAACACTTTCGTTCCGTTTTCGATGCTTACCAGCGCTTTGGCGGTATTCGACGAAGGGACTCGGATAATCGCGGTCTCGCCGACATCGTACGATGTTTTGTCGCTTTCGAACAGCAGCATCGTCGAGCCTTCGCTTCCCTGCCTTGCCCGTCCGCCCCATCCGGGCCAGTCGTAGTATGCGACCGTACCGGCATTGTGTCCGCCGCTTTTGTCCGATACTTTTATCAGGTAAAATCCGTATTGATTGTGTGAGGCTTTGTATGCGAATATTCCGCGACCTCCGGATATTTTAACGGTTTCCTCATGCAGTGGAGTTGCATACGAACTGTGGTTGAAATTGGCAAGCTGATTGTCGGACGAACTCCACCACCAGCTCCAGCCCAGTTTGTATACGGTGATTTTGACTTCCGTCTGTTCGGACACCGTTTTGCCGGACTTGTTGAGAAGAACGATATCGAAGGTCTGATTTTTGTCCGTTTCCAGCATGTTGTTGAAGCCGGTACCTTTCGGCTGCGAGATGCCCACGTATCTTTTGTACGGTGATATGGTCTTGCTGACGTTGTCGATACTGAAATCGCCTCCTTCTTCAAAAACCCGCGTAACAAAGTTTGCTCTGAGTTTTCCCGAAGGTCTGCTGCCTACATCGACTGTCTGCGAAAAACTTACGGTTCCATCGCTGCTCAGATTGCCCGAGAAAAACGTCTTTTGTTCCGATTCGAACTGTTTTGTCGGGTCATCGAAAACATATCCTTCGAATCCCTTGAACACAGTCTTGACGGGATTCAGATACATTGATATTTCGGCGGTGAGATTTTTGGCGGGTGCGCCGTGCAGCCATGCGGACGACAGCGTTCCCGCTATCGGAGTCTGCAATTCTATCTCGTCCTGTTCAAAGTTCAGATTTATCTTCAACCTGTTCGGTTTAACCGTTTCCACCTTGAGATGCTTGTTGAAAGAAATGCCTCCGACTTTCACCGAAGCAATCCATGAACCTGTCGGAGCATCATCAGCTGTCGGATAGACAAATGTGTAGAATCCGTTCATTCCGTTTATCCTGCTTTGTTTGCTTACCACCTGACCTCTGGCGTCCGTTATTTCCATGGTTACGGGATGCGAAGCGGGAAGGCTGTTTTCCAAATCCTGAAGAATGAAAGTCAGGAAGATGGAATCTCCCGGTCTCCAGACGCCTCTTTCGCCATAGATAAATCCCTTTATCCCGTTCTTGACCGCATCGCCGGCAACATCGAAACGGCTGAGCGATATCGACGTGCCGTCCTGCATGTGCAGATATCCTCTTTGCGCGCCCTGTCTGGCAACCGCGACGAACGGTTTGCCCTTTATTTCCACATCGGCAAATCCTTCGGCTGTCGTTATTCCCCTGCCGATAAGCTGTTGCTGATAGTTATAGACTTCCAGTTCTACCGACGGCACTGGAGTTATCGAATGCACGTTTGTTACGATAAAACGCACCGAATTTTTTGTTCCGACTTTGGCTATTATGCCGAGGTCGGAAGCGAGTATGTTCTTCGCCGCACGGCATTTGTTGCCCCATCTGTAGTATCCCTTGTCGCAGGGGTTGGTGGAGCTTCCGTAATAATCGTTGTCATCGTCGTAATAGTCATAGTATTCGTAATTGTACGACTGCGGTGTGTCGTAAGTATATTCCAGCCGTTTCAGCTGTTCCTCGTCGGAAACGTCCTGCTCGCTGTCGTCTTCTTCTTCTTCACCGCAATCCGTAACCGCCTGTTTTTTTGTAAAACTGAGTTCGACCCTGTAGATGGCTCCCTGTTCGGGAGTTATCAGTTTCGACAAATCGAGAGCATAGGTGCTCCATCGGCGCAATTCTTTCACTGTTTTATTTTCGTCGAGCCGTATGGTTTTGACGGCAATCAGGCGTCCGGCACGCTTCAGTTCCGATTTTCCATCCAGATTGTTTATTTGCAGAAACTGCAATACATTGTTTTCGTATATCTTTATCACTTTTGCGGTAACCGATTTGACCGAAACAGCCTGAAACGGCATAATCGTCCCGTTGTTTGTGGTCGGCAGTATGCTTCCCTTGCCCGGAAACTTGATTTCCGGACGGTTTGATTCGAAAAGCAGTTCTTCGGTGTGATTTTTCCCCAGACTGCCTCCGTTGGCGCTCTTCAGGCTTTCGAATATTGCCAGCGTTACCTGCCCGGTAAGCCGTTCGGAAGGATAAAGCAGTATGGTGTTCAGAGAAATGCGGTATGTGAATTTGTAGTCGTCGAGAGTAACTATGCCCTTGAGATTCTGCTTGGTGTCGATGGGAACCGAAAAACGGCATATGATGACCTGATTCCCGTCTTCGTCGCTCGAAGTAATCCCCAAAATGTCGAACTCATAGCGACTTGGTATCCGTAGCGTTTCTTCGTCGGTTAAATCGCCGCCGATGCTTTTCGCGTCAAGATTCAGTTTTATCTCGGAAGCCGTTTCGCCGGCTTTGATGCTGTCGATGGTAAACGTGTGCTTGTTGCCTTCGTGTTCCCACTTGACCGCGGGCGATTTGCCGCCCGAACCGATTGTAAGCATTTTTTCCACGGCGGCGGGGTCGGCATAGTCGGAAATATGTATTTCCCGAACCAGTTGAAACATGTGCGGAGTGGTCTCGTTATAGAGTTTCAGCCCTTCGCGCGACATGTAGAACGATGGTTTGATGGTCGAAAAACCAAATTCGAATTTGCGAAACTTTTTATCGACGTCCCTGACAACCTTGCCGACATCGAATTTTACCGTATATCGCTGATTGATTTTGAGATTTTCGTCGGGGACGAAAGTGAACGAGCGATTGCTCGACATCTGCGTGCTTCCCTTCACCGAAGGCGAAATATCAAACAGATTTTCACCCGTATAGTCATCGAAATCCAGATAGGATGGTTCCGACAGTTGCACAACGATACTCGACTTCACCGAAATATCTCCGGAAGTAAATGCTTCGATGTAAGGATTGTAATCGGGACTGATATTTTCGTCGCCGCCCTGTTTGGATTTACAGGAAGCACAAAACAAAATCCACACAGTTAATAGTAAAAAATTTCTGCCCATAATAGTTTAACTTTATAAAAACTAATAATATATGCCATATCTACATTGATATTGACATCTGCAAATTTAATTATTTTTTTTGATATGAAATATTATTTAGTGTCTGTCCATACAGTCATCATTTTTAAATTTTGGAGAGATAATCCAATCCCCAGAATAGTTCAGGAAAAGCGAAGACAAGTTATTCTTTGTATTATTTTCAGCAAATCTTCTAA
>JAISSE010000191.1 GCA_031273285.1 Prevotellaceae bacterium | reverse complement strand
GCCACACCGCCTCCCGTTATCTCGTTGGGAATCAAAAATGCCTTCCATGCAAACGCATATATAAAAATACCGGCGGATATAATTACGTATGCCTTAACGGTTTTTAGAACTGATTTAATCTCCATTCAATAATATTTATTATATACAATCCGGATACAAAAGTAGAAAAAATTTCGGTATCGGTGTAAAGGCGGGGATGTCTTAAAAGTAATTCGGTGTGAAAAAATAATGGGCAACGCATGTAGAGGCTCAATGGTTTTTTTTCCTCTGTGAAACACTTTCGAGACAACTTTTACGTGCCAGACGGATTATATCCGGTAAAGGTAAAAACGGTTTGAATCCCGTTATTTTCCGACTATTCCCACATAGCCTGTCTTTATCTTTGTTATTCCGTTTTCTTCGTAAAACAATTTGTAGAAATAAATGTCGGATGGAGCGGTTTTGCCGTTGTACGTACCGTCCCAGCCGTCGGCGCCTTCGAAAATAATTATCCCCAGACGATCGAAAATAACCACTTTGTATCCCGCCATGAAAACGTCGTTTATTCCGTCGTTGTTCGGGCTGAATGCTTTGGTGGCAATGATGTTTCCTTCGAGCGTATAGTCGCGGAAAGCGGTACATCCGTCCGGGTCTTCGACCTTAACCGTAAATACCGCGACGGCATTACCTTCGCTGCCGGGAACGACGCCACGCAAATGTCCTGTGGAATAGAGCGTCAGACCGCCCGGCAAATTGCCTTCCGCCATGCTGAAATTCGGCGATTCCGCATTGGAGGTCAGCATCTGCTCGTATTCGGTATTTTTCCGGTACGGAGGCAAACTTTCCGGCAGAATAAACAGCTGCCTGACCGTTATATTCAGAGCCTTCGGCGAAAGAGACACGCATCCGAGACTGTCGGTAACCGATATGTAATACACCGTGTCGCGCAGGAGGGTTACGGGCAGTGTTATCGAAACATCACCGTTTGTGCCGTTTATTGCGCCGACGATTGTATTTGTCCGCCCGAAGTCGGCATAAATATCGTAGATAAAACCCGAACCGGTATTCCGTATTTCGATAACCGGAGCGTCGCCGGAACAGATTACGGGCGCATCCGCCGGTATTTCGGACGAAGGCGGAGGATTGACAATTACAAGTATTTTATGTTTGTCGCCTTCGCAACCCAAAGCATTATCCTTCTGGGCGACAAAATAAACTTCTTCGTGCGCTACATCCGTATTTACTTCGGGCGCCGGACATTCGGTGATTCCGTCGCCGGCATACCAGACCAGCGAATGGTTCGCAAGAGGCGCAATTGCCGGAAACGTACTGGCGGCGTTTACACAGAACATAACCGTATCGGGCGCCGGTGGAACCGGAGGAATATAGACCTCGACATCGAAATCCCGGGAAACAGGGTCGGAACAGCCGTAGGGCTGTATGGTAACCGTATATGTTCCCGCGTTGTCGGTCGTAACATTCGATATGGAAATACTTTGCTCGGCGGATGAGAAACCGGAAGGTCCCGTCCATTGAAAACCGCTTGCGCCCAAACTCATGCAGGAGAGCGAAATCGCGCCTCCCACACAGACCTTACCGGTTCCCGACACAAGAGCATCATTGAATATATCTATCACCTGCAGGTCCGTAGTAAAATTCTTGCCGCAGTCGTCCGTAACCCTGACGCCGTATGTATTGCTCGGATGTCCGTATATAAAATCCCCCGTACCGTTGGAAGCCACAACAGTTCCGTTCTCCAGCAGTTCGTAAGTATACGGCGCTATTCCGTTTTGCGCGCTTAACCGGAAATTGGGCATGCCGCCGCTGCTGCAGGTATATACCGAACGATTGTCGAGCGCGAAATTCTTCTGCTCATATTCAATCGCAATGGTATTTGAAGGACAATAATCGGTGGACAAGGAAATCTGAAAAACATATTGACCTGTTTTTGGCAGCAGAAAATATTTGCCGGTTTTACCGGCAGGGTCGGTTTCGGAACTGTGAAACTGATAACTGCCGATATCGACGCCTGACGGCGCTGTCGTCATCTTGTAATATGCTCCCTGAGGAATGTTATCCTGATAAAATTCTCCCGTCGGGAATACCCGCAAACCGTCGCACGCTTCTTCGGCGACATATCCGAAATCGCGAATGCCGTAACCTCGATGGGTAAATGTCTTGGTGAAAATCTCGCCGCAAACAGTGGTTATTTCGAATGAATATGTTCCGTCTTCGATTCTTACATGCTCCATATTTTCATAATCGGATGAAAACATATAATATCGGGGGGTATCCTCATCCAGAGTAACATCCGGATTAATCATCGTCGGACCGCTTGTCTGTTCGATACGTGTTCCCGCAGGAATAGTATTGCCGTACATAGCCAGATAATAATACACACTGAAAGTATCCGGCAGGCAAAACTGCCTGCTGTAATAGACGGTGTATAAATCTTTCTGCGACCTGAGAATGTGCCGGACAAGCTGATAACCGTCATTATCCGTAACTGTTAAAGTATAATCCTTGTTTAAATCAAGAATAATGTCGGCATATGTATCCGCTTCGGAAACAGTACCCGAACCTGCCGAAATCCCTGAAACATCTTCATGGATTTCCCAATTGTACGGAAGACAGACATTATTTATCAGAAAACTGTATTTAAAAGCGTCGCAATCAATACCTGCCAGACTGGATGACACTGATGGTTCGGGAATATCGATTATGTCCACTTCCTGCACCTGGTCGGGACAGTCTTTTAATCTCAGTTTAGCCTTGACTACGTAGCCGTTCTCCCGTATTTCCTTAATTGTGCGGGGCAATATTACCGCTTCGTCGACGCTCGACCCTGCCGGCATCCAGTCCGAATCGATGCCGTTGATCGAAAAAGACATTTCATAATACTGACTGCGGAGTTGATTCCAGTAATATGCCAGTTCGCCAGATATGCTGTTCTTCCGAATTATTACCCTGTTGCAGTCATCGGGCGGTTTTCCCAACGATATTGTATTTTGGTAAAAAGGGTCTGTTGGAAAATTGGAAGCAACCGGCAGAAGATTTATGGAAAGAGGGATGTCGTACAGACAGTTATCCGTAATGCTGAACGAATAACTGCCGGCGGGCAAGTCGTTGAAAACAATCGCACCGGAAGTGTTTTGCACAAATTCGGTATTGCCGGAATATGCCGCCGGAGCGGAGGTGATTTTGACGGCATAGGGCGCTCTGCCTTCAAGAATATAGACGGATATCATTCCCGTATTGAGACTGTTGCAGGCAAGCGGCTTTCTGAAATCGTTTATGAATGCAACCATTTCGGTATAAGTCGATGTAATGGTCGCCGCAGTCGTTTTGGTAACCGCGGCACCAGAACTTTTGCAAACGGTGGTTGCGGTAACGGTATAAACGCCTTTCGGCAAAGTGGTAAACTGCTGGTTGTTCGCGGTCGAAACCATATTTATCAGCGCACCGTCGCTAAGCGTTATCTG
>JAISSE010000133.1 GCA_031273285.1 Prevotellaceae bacterium | reverse complement strand
CGTCCTGCAGGACGGCGGGAAGAAGCAGCCCGCAGGAAAAAAATGAAATGGAAAATGAATAAAAATGAAATGGAAAAAAGAGTATTAATGTGTCAACTTTTTTCAGGACGTGACACAGTGTCATGTCCTGATATAGTGAATAGTGAATAGTGGATGGGATGACGTCTGTCGGTGATGTATTTTTGTGTAATTTGCGCAGATTGAAAAATTCGTGCAATTAGATAAAATTCGTGTAATTGACTGCGTCGAACTTACGTTTCACGGTTGAAATTTGTGTAATTCGCGGGTAAAATAAAAATTCATATCTTTGCGCATTAATAACATCAAAAATAATTGATACGATGAAAAAAATTTTTATAACAAGTATTTTATTCACAGCAATAAGCGTCCTTGACGGGTGTGTCGGCAATACCGGCAGTACCGGCAATGCAACTGCCGACGTCAGATCGAAAGAAATCTACGAATGGCGAATATACAGCCTTAACGATGACGGCAATGCACTGGACGATTTTTTTAAGACAACACTTATTCCCGCGTACAACCGGAAAGGTGTTTCGGTAGGAGCGTTTACTTCCTATAAGGAGGAAGAAGTGAAATTGCGTTATCTGCTGTTTGTTTATCGGGATATTGCTTCTTTTCATAAGATAAAAAAGGAGATTTGGCAGGATACGGTTTTCGGCAAAGCGGCTCAGCCTTTCTTTGACGCTACGGCTCCAAACCCCGTATATTCGAATTTCGAGACTTTTCTGTGCGAAGCCTTCGACAAGATTCCGCAAATGCGCATACCCGACAAGTCTCGGACTTTGTTTGAGTTGCGCACCTATCACAGTCCCAACGAAGAAGCCAATCAGCGCAAAATAAAGATGTTTAATGTCGACGAGATAGATATCTTCGATAAAACGGGCATAAATTCGGTCTGTTACGGTGAAGTACTGGCAGGCTCGCGGATGCCGGCGCTGATATATCTTACTTGGTATAAGGATGAAACCACACGTAACGAGGCATGGAGCGCTTTTGTCGGTCATCAGGACTGGGCGCGCATAAAAGACATGCCCGAATATGCTTACACAGCCACAAACAACAGGAGTAAACTGCTGTCGCCGCTGCCTTATTCGCAATTTTAACCGAATCGAACAATTTCACGATGCAGACAATTATTCTTGTTTTACTCGGACTGCTGATAATTGCAGCAGTCGTCAATATCCGTCTGTCTTTGAGGGGAACAGCAAAGAACGACGACGACATTAAACCGTTTCTTGTCAGGATGGACGAAAATTTATCGCGGATAGATTCGCTCATTCGCGAAGAATTTGGAAGAAACAGGGACGAAAACCGTCTGGCTTTTAAAGATAATCGGGAAGAACTCAGCAATTCATTCAAACTGCTGAGCGAAAATCTCACAAAAACCGTTACCGACCTGTCCGGTGCGCAGAAAAGTCAGTTCGATACCTTTTCGCAGCAGCTGAACAATCTGGTCAAGACATTTGACGAAAAGATTAAAAACCTGATTTCGCAGTCGGAAAATGCAGCTAAAGACAACAGAAGCGAATTGAACACTTCGTTCAAACTGCTGGGCGAAACACTGACAAAAACCGTTACCGACCTGTCCAATGCGCAGAAAAATCAGTTTGAATCCTATTCGAACAGGCTTGCGGAACTTACGAAATCGTTTGACGACAAGACCAAAAGTTTACAGGAACAACTCGAAAAATCGGCGAAGGAAAACAGGACGGAACAAAGCAACTCACTCAAGTCTTTTGAAGACAAATTTACCCTGAATGTCAAAGATTTCAACGAACTGCAAAAACAGAAGTTCGACGACCTGGTGAATCGTCAGGATACCATCAAAAAGGAAACCGAAATCAAATTAAAGGAAATCAGGGAAACTGTCGAAAGCAAACTGACGCATCTGCAGGAAGACAACAACAGGAAACTGGAAGAAATGCGCAAAACCGTGGATGAGAAGTTGCAGGAAAGCGTGGAAAAACGCTTCAACGAATCGTTCAAACTGATAAACGAACGTCTTGAAGCCGTGCATAAAGGGCTTGGCGAAATGCAAACGCTCGCTACCGGCGTAGGCGACCTTAAAAAAGTTCTGACGAACGTAAAAACGCGCGGGACATTCGGCGAAGTGCAACTCGGCGCTATTTTGGAACAGGTGCTGTCGCCCGAACAGTATGCCAAAAACGAACACCCCGGCGATGACCGCAAAGTCGTGGAATATTCCATCAAACTGCCGGGTAAAAACAGTGACGGCGAGCCGGTTTTTCTGCCGATAGATTCCAAATTTCCCATCGAAGATTACCAGCGACTGGTGGATGCTTACGAAAACAAAACGGAAATGGTCGATTATTTTGGAAAACAGTTTGAAAATTCGGTGAAAACCTGCGCAAAAGACATTTGCGAAAAATATATCAAACCTCCGAAAACCACCGATTTTGCCATTTTATTCGTTCCTACGGAAGGTTTGTACGCCGAAATTTTACGACGACCCGGTTTTTTCGAAATGCTGCAACGGGCTTATCGTGTAACGGTGGTCGGTCCGACAAACTTGGTGGCATTTTTAAGCAGTCTGCAAATGGGTTTTCGCACACTGGCAATAGAAAAACGTTCCAGCGAGGTCTGGGAAATCTTAGGCGCGGTGAAAACCGAATTCGGCAACTTCGGCACTATCCTGGGGAAAACCCAAAAGAAATTGCAGGAAGCCGCAAATGTTATCGAAAAAGCCGGAACCCGTTCGAGAGCCATAGAACGCAAACTGCGTACCGTACAGGAACTCCCGCAGGAACAAACCGTCGCCCTGCTTGGCGAAGCTATTGAAATCGAGCAGGAATACGAGGACGACGATACGGAGTAAGTCCATAATTGTCGCATGTATGGAGGATGTCTCAAAAGCACGCGGATGACGCAGATTATAAGGATTTACGCAGACAGATATCTGCGTAAATCTGTTAAATCTGCGTCATCTGCGTGCTGAATCGCTTCCGAGACAGCCTTATTTCCGCTTTATCGTCCCCTACCCTACCCCACTTCTCCAAAATCCTGCAATGACGTGAAATTCATTGGCGTAGGAGCCGCACAATTATATCATTTTCCTGAAATATTCTATGGTTTTTACCAAACCTTCGTCCAATTTGACTTTAGGCGACCAGTTTAACTTTTCTTTTGCCAGACCGATATTCGGCTGACGCTGTTTCGGGTCATCGGCGGGAAGCGGCAGATATACTATTTTCGATTCGGATTTGGTCAGCGAAATTACTTTTTCCGCCAGTTCCAGCATCGAAAATTCGTCGGGATTGCCGATATTTACAGGTCCTGTAAACGAATCGTCGGTGTTCATCATCCGAATCATTCCCTCCACCAAATCATCGACATACTGGAAACTGCGTGTTTGAGAGCCGTCTCCGTAAATAGTAATATCGTCTCCTTTAAGCGCCTGAACGATAAAGTTCGACACAACCCTTCCGTCGTCGGGATTCATGTTGGGTCCGTATGTGTTGAAAATACGTATAATTTTTATTTTGACCCTGTTTTGCCTGTGATAGTCCATAAACAGCGTTTCGGCACAGCGTTTTCCTTCGTCGTAGCACGACCGTATTCCGACAGGATTGACATGTCCCCAATAATATTCTTCCTGAGGATGCACATGCGGGTCGCCGTAAACTTCGCTGGTGGATGCCTGCAATATCTTTGCATTCAACCGCTTTGCCAGACCAAGCATGTTAATGGCGCCCATAACCGACGTTTTGATTGTTTTTATCGGATTATACTGATAGTGAACCGGAGAAGCCGGACATGCCAGATTGTAAATCTCGTCAACCTCGATATTGTACGGATTGATTATGTCATGTCTGACGATTTCGAATTTCGGATACCGAAG
>JAISSE010000098.1 GCA_031273285.1 Prevotellaceae bacterium | reverse complement strand
ACGATACCATTGCGCCGGTTATGTCGATAATTGTATAACAACTTTTATTCCAAAATGATTAAAAAGCCTGTTGTCATCCAATAACTTTTTTATCCACGAATATTTTTTTATCCGCGAATCACACGAAACGTAAGTTCGGCGTAGCCAATCACACGAAATTTATCCACGAAACGTAAGTTCGACGCAGTCAATTGGCACGAATTTTTATCGAATTTCACGAATTAAAAAATCCTTCGGATTTTTTCGCTTCGCGCTCTTTACTGTTCATCGTTCATCGTTTATAGTTTATCGTTCCCCTGTGGATTGCGTCATTATTCATTGCTACTGATGACGGAAATCGTGCAATTGTCAGGAATACAGTAAGAGACTGTCTCGAAATAGATATTTTTCAAACGCAAAGTCCGCAAAGGGGTTAGTGTCTGCGATATAAACTTTGAGCCCTTTGTGATACACTTTGAGCCCTTTGTGTTTACACAGACTATTAAGACAGCATCTTCTATTTTTCTGTTCCGTCATTTCAACTTGTTTGTTGCCTGCAATATAGGGTCTCGCAATGAACAATCGCAATGACGACAGGGCGGGAACTTCATCGTTTATAGTTCATCGTTTATAGTTCATCGTTCATAGTTCATCGTTCATAGTTCATACATCATACATCACTCATACGCTCCCATTTTCAGCACTTCTACCTCTTTTGGCGTCAGTATGCGGTATTGTCCGCGTTTTAAACCCTTTTTTGTAAGACCCGCAAAATAGACTCTGTCGAGTTTAAGAACATCATATCCAAGCGCTTCGAACATTCGCCGCAGAATCCTGTTTCTGCCGGAATGTATTTCTATTCCCAGCTCGGCTTTGTTGATGTCCGACACGTGGATATTGTCCGCAACAGCCGGTCCGTCGTCCAGTTCAACACCCTCAAGCAGGGTTTTCACATCCGCCTTGCTGATATTTTTGTCAAGTTTTACCTGATACACTTTCAATTTGTTGGACGACGGATGGGTCAGCTGTTTCGCCAGCTCGCCGTCGTTGGTAAACAGCAATACCCCCGTAGAGTTCCTGTCTAACCGTCCGACAGGATAAACCCTCTCCTTGCACGCGCCGTCAATCAGTTCCATGACCGTCCTTTTCGCGTGAGGGTCTTCCGTCGTTGTGATATAGTTTTTGGGCTTGTTCAAAAGGACATACGCCTTTTTTTCGCCTTTCAGCCGTTCGTTGTTGAAACGGACTTCGTCATCGTGTCGGATTTTTGTGCCTAATTCCGTAACTATCGTGTTATTGACCGAAATAAGCCCCGCCACGATATATTCGTCGGCTTCCCGTCGGGAACATATTCCCGAATTGGCTATAAACTTGTTCAGCCTTACAAGTTCGTCTTTCTTTTTATCCTCCGAACGGCTTCTGCCCGAATCGGCGCTTCTGCGTGGACGCAACGATGTGCCGTCCGAATAATTTCTGTTCCCGTAGGATGACGAATATTTGCGGGGTCTGTCCTGCGAATCTCTTTCCGGTCGGTCGGAATACGATTTGCGGGGTCTTTGTTCGCGCCTGTCCGAATAGTTTTCACTCCCGTAGGATGATGAATATTTGCGGGGTCTGTCCCGTGAATCTCTTTCCGGTCTGTCGGAATACGATTTGCGGGGTTTTTGTTCGCGCCTGTCCGAATAGTTTTCATTCCCGTAGGATGACGAATACTTGCGGGGTCTCTCCTGCGAATCTTTTTCCGGTTTGCCGGAATATGATTTGCGAGGTCTTTGTTCGCGTTTGTAACTGCTGTTTTCGGAGCTGTTTTTTATCTCCCATACCCCCGATTTGGTAGTTTTTCTATCTTTTTTACCTCTCGACGATGTTTCTTCTTTTCTCATATTACCCTGTGTTTTCCTATGTTTGCGCCATATAACGGCGACTGTATCCTGTCTACAATCAAAGTGCAAACATAGTGAAAAATATTGAGAACAGGGAATAATTGAGAATTGAGAATTGAAAATTGAAAATTGAAAATTGAAAATTGAAAATTGAAAATGCAGGACGACGTATTGCGGTCGAATTGCGGGAGGGTGTCTTAAAAGTTTATATTGACGACACTGTTCCCCTTTGTGAACTTTGTGAAAATTCTTTGCGTTCTTTGTGTTTGAAAAATATCTGTCTTTCGCTTATCCTTCGCTTATCCTTCGCTTATCTTTCGCTTATCTTTCGCTTTGCCTTATTGAAAAGCCTATTTAACCGCAAAGAACACAAAGAAATCGCAAACGTCAGTTCGGCGCAGCCAAACGCACCTTTTCCCATCCGTGTACCAAAAAGAATTTGCATTTAAATAAAAAAATATAACTTTGCCGTAGTATTTTAAAAATGATTGTATAATGAAGAAATTGGTATTCATTCTTTTATCCCTTTGTTCCGTTCAGGTTTTCGCTCAACGGATAGACAGGGAAATTCCCGAAAATGCTTTGGTGTACGCCTTGCCGAAAACAAATATTGAGATTTCCGTAGAAATCATAAAAGACAGGTATATACCGGGTCCGTATGTACGATATGCGGAGGAACAGTTATCCGTAGACGGCGTTGCCGCACGGGAAGACGTGAATTACAGTATCGGAAAAATTTCGATGAAACCGGTGGTTGAAGCCGATTACGAATACATGTATTCTTTGCCGGCGGGGGATAAAACCATCATAGACGCCTCGTTTCTGATGCTTTCGTCCGAAGGACTGATATTTTCGCCGAACGAACCCGAAGCGGTTTTTGTTAATCTTGCTTCTTCGACTCCCGAAAATTATCAGCTCTATCCCGACCGCATACCCTCGTCTCCGCTGGAAACGCAGAACGAATTTATGATTGAACGCATCAAAACCGATTCGGGATTTATCAGTGTGCCGTTTCAGCAAAGCATAATTGAGAAAAAAGACCCGCAGAGTAGAGCCGAAGAAGCTGCCAAGTTCCTGTTTGCCTTGCGTCAGCGCAGATTCGAACTCGTTACGGGAGACGTAGACCACGCATTCAGCGGAAGCTCGCTGAAAGATGCTCTTGATGTGATAGACAGACTGGAGGAGGAATATTTGTCTCTGTTCCTCGGAAAACATTTTGTCGAAAGCCGGACGTATAAATTTTACATATCTCCCGAAAAAGCTCTGGACAGCAGGACATATCCCGTTTTTCATTTTTCGAAATCGGAAGGCGTTCTTTCGGACGCGACAAGAACAACTGCCCCTTTCACTCTGAATATCATCCCTTCGGGAAAGGTCAATTATGCGGAAGGAGTGAAAACGAAAGCGAAAATTGCAAGCATATACTACAGAATCCCCGAAACGGTTACGGCTCGGCTGATGCAGGGTTCGAAAGAAGTTTGCAGCGGCAGGATGCCGGTTTACCAGATGGGGAAAGAACTCGTCCTGCCTTCGGATGTGAAACTGAAATAGTTTAACTGTTTAATGACTGTTGATTATGATTGAATTAAAACAGGGCGATAAAGCCCCCGACTTTGCCGGTAAAGATCAAAACGGCAATATTGTGCGTCTTGCCGATTACAAAGGGAAAAAACTTGTTTTGTACTTTTATCCAAAAGACAATACTTCGGGATGCACTGCGGAAGCATGCAGTCTGAGAGATTCGTACAGGGCATTGCAAGCCGCAGGTTATGCGATACTTGGCGTAAGTCCCGACAGCGAAAAATCGCATGTGAACTTTGTGGCGAAATACAGTCTGCCCTTTCCCCTGATTGCCGATACGGACAAAAGCATTGCTCAGGCTTACGGCGTCTGGGCGGAGAAAAAACTGTACGGAAAAACTTATCCGGGAATTGTACGTACTACATTCAGAATAGACGAAAACGGTGTTATAGAAGATGTTATCGGCAAAGTGAGGACAAAAGACCACGGCGAACAGCTTCTGTCGAGTCTGTCGTAAATCGAGTGTAAAATGTTGAGGGTTTTTAAATTGGTAGTGAGAGATAAAGAAATAACCGAGGTAATTCGGAGATGCAGGATTGAAATCGAACCGGTGTGGAATTGAAATGCAGTTCGGGTAAAGTTCAGCAGTCGCAGGATTGTATATTGAAATTGAACCAGTATGGAATTTAAATTTTGAATTGAAATGATAAGGAAAAGAGGCGGTTGTCTCGAAAGCACGCAGATGACGCAGATTTTAAGGATTTTCGCAGATAAATAAAAGATGTATATTATCAAACAAATAATAATCTGCGTAAATCAGGTAAATCTGCGTGCCCGATTACTTTTAAGACAACCTCCTCTCTATTCAAATTTTTATGCCCTGACTCTGATTTTACATCTCCAAGTTTGCAAGTTTGAATTATTAACAGTAATTTTGCATGACGAAATATTTGCAAATAATGCGTTAAATTAATGATTACAAGCGTTATATGTGTATTTCGAGGAAGTTAAACGATTATTAATTTTTTAAATACTAAAATAAATATGGCTCAAATATTAAATGTTCATGCCCGTCAGATTTTGGATTCACGTGGCAATCCGAC
>JAISSE010000063.1 GCA_031273285.1 Prevotellaceae bacterium | reverse complement strand
TCGAAATCGGCATGTTCGTTTTCGGTATGAATTTTTTCGATTACGGTATTTTTATCAGGATATTCCGTAATAACGGATTCAAACAGATGCTTTTCGCTGTCGTAAAAATGTCTTTCCGCCTCTCTGTTTTTCGAATCGTACCGATATGTTTCTCTGTAGAAAAATTCGCCGGACAGCAGTCCGAGCTTGGATTTAAGCAGATTACCGGAATAGTCGAACTGTTCCTTAAAATGAAAACCGGTGGCGCTGTCGTCCATGTAACATTCCGTGATATTGCCGCGAGAGTCGAAATATATTTTTGTTTCGCAGGCAAAAAACGGCTCGTCGCCTTTGGATTCGAAAAACGAACTCTCACCGGATGTCCGTTCCCCTCGCTTCA
This sequence comes from Prevotellaceae bacterium, assembly GCA_031273285.1. GTDB lineage: Bacteria > Bacteroidota > Bacteroidia > Bacteroidales > UBA932 > JAIRLF01. Next base: position 6,948 of record JAISSE010000063.1, on the reverse strand, counting down.
CGGTATCGCCCGAAATGAGCGGAAGAAAGTATATCTCGGAGATAAACTTCACTTTCCCTCTGAGTTGCAGCCTTTCATAATCGGTTTTTACTTTTACTCCGCCGGTGCACGAAACAATGCAAAGACAAAGCAATCCCGCTGTTATTCTGTTCATAATACTACTTTCCATATCCAAATATCCACAAACGGTCAATAATGAAAACAAGACCGAAAACAGGCATCAAAGGTACGATTTTTTTCTCATCCGCGAATTTTTCTTTTTTATCCACAAATGACACGAAACGCAAGTTCGGCGTAGCCAATTATACGAATTTTAACCACGAATTTGCACGAATTTTTATCGAATGACACAAATTTTTAAAAATCCTTCGGATTTTTTCCAATCTACGCTGATTGACAATCCTGTTAATCCTGCAAATCCTGTTAATCCTGTGAAAAAAACCGCAAAAACTCTCAACTCTCAACTCTCAACTAAAATGTGTACCTTTGCACGAATTTGTAATGATTTTTTTCGTATGAAAGTGTTTGTTAACGGGCAGGAAATCATATTGTTTCAGGGGGCGAAGGTGAAGGATGCCGTCCTGAGTTTCGACAAAAGAATTTTGCGCGAACCGTCGATGTACGACATTTCGGACAGATACGGCAATCAAACAGACCTTGACGGAGCGTTACAGGAAGGAAGCAGGTTGTTTATAAGTAAAATAAAGAATATTTGATACCATGAAATTCGGATTTATAAGGATATTGATTCTCGCACTGTTTTTTGCGGCGTGCAGCGGGGATGCGGAGATAATCATTTTGTGCACCAACGATATGCACGGCAGCATAGACAATTTTCCCAAATTATCGGCATATTACAAAAAGTTGAAAGCCGAAAATCCCAATACGTTCTTATTCAGCGACGGAGATTTGTTTTCCGGCAATCCTCTGGTCGATCAGTATCCCGACAGGGGCTATCCCATTGTGGACATAATGAACAGGACGGGTTACTGCCTGAGTTCCGTCGGAAACCATGAATTTGACTACGGGCAGGAAGTGCTGAACAGGCGCATCGAACAGGCGGATTTTCAGTTTATATGCGCAAATATCGAATTTGGGGAAGGCTCGGTGCTCAAACCGATGGAACCTTACAGGGTATTTAATGTTAACGGCGTGATTATGTCGGTACTGGGTCTGCTCGAAGTCGGTTCGGGAGGGATACCTTCGACGCATCCCGACAATGTGTCGGGACTGAAATTCGAATCGCCGCAAAAGACCGTCGGGAAATACTCTTTCCTCGCGGGCGGCAGCATATTCGTCCTGCTGTCGCATCTGGGAGTGGAACGGGATGTGGATATTGCGGAGAAATATCCCGATGTGGATATTATTCTGGGAGGACATTCGCATACGAAAATCGACAGCGGAATGATAAAAAACGGTGTGCTGATAACGCAGGCTTCGTCGAAATTAGACTATGTCGGCGAAACTCGAATATCGGTCAAAAAGGGTAAAATCGTTGCTAAAACGAACAAATTGGTCAATCTGAACAAACTTGCGGATGAAGACCCCGAAATCAGAGCGCTTGTCGATTCGTACAAAGCCGCCGACCCGGGAAACAAAGTTATCGGGCAAACGGTGTCCCGAATATCGGGCAAACAGAAACTCGGCGCCCTGATGACCGACGCGCTGACCGAAATCCTGAACCTGGACATTGCGTTTCAAAATTCCGGCGGCGTCAGGCTCAGCAGTATTCCGAAGGGAGACATTACTATGAATACGGTATATGCTCTTGACCCGTTCGGCAACGACGTGGTCAGGATTATCATGAGTTATGAGGAAATCGAAAAGTTCATACTCAGAAACCCGACAATCCTTGTTTCCGGAATCAGCTGTACGATAACGTCAAACGGGAAGAAAAAATCCGTGGAAATCCTTGACGGGAAAGGTGTCGCGCTGGACAAGTCCCGAAAATATGCCGTCGGAATGAACAGCTATATCTATTCGACGTATAAATTTGCCCATGAAGACGCCGGAACGGCGATGAACGTAAACACCGCGGATATACTGATTAAATATATCGAAAACAAACAGACGGTCGATTACAGCAAAGTCTCCGCCAGAATCGTTACAGTTAAAAATTGATGTATGATGTATGAACTCTCAACTCTCAACTCTCAACTGTTATGAGGTTTCAGAACAACGCCGATTCCAAGTTTTCCGTCGATTTTGATGACAGCCGGCGCGGGCAGGCGTACATGCCGGATATGCCGGCTTTCGTATATTGCGGGAAGAGCCGACAAATAATCCGAATCATAATAATCCTCGTTGTTGTAGGTGTTTACGGTGAAATATCCTACTTTGAAAGAAGTCAGATTATGGAAAAAATGCGTTCCCTGACTTGGGTCAATCCGGTAGTCTGCCAGTCCGGCTTCGATAATCAGACATGCCGCCGAAATCTGAGTCCATTTTACGGGAATGCCCAGCCACGGGTCGCTCGAACCCCAGCGTCCCGGACCTATCAGTATGTAGTTCAGACCGTCGGCGGACATTTGTGCATTAATCCTTTCTATTTCGGCAGCCCTGTCGGGATTTTTCGAAGCATCGAAATTTTCGGGCACAACATACACAATATCGCACACATTGTCGATTATTCCGTTTCCAAGAGCATGACTTGAAAAAATGACGGCAGCGTTTTTGTCCGTCGACGAAATATCTTCGTGCATGACCTCCTTGTTTTCGACGATAGGTCGTATCTGCAACAGATTGAAAGTGTTGAAACCGTTTTCTTCCAGATTGACGGCGAACTCTATTTCCACGGGATAGCCCATGTCGTTTTGCCCGGTTTTCAATATTTTACGCAATATCGGGGCAAGCGGGAAAGCGTCGTGCTTGAGAATATTCGAAAAAGTAATGACCTTGCGCCCCCCCTCGAAAATTCCGTCCCTCAGCATCCGGTCGTTATAATCGAAAGTTGAGGCAATCAGTTTCAGGGTTCCGTCGGCTTCTGCCTCTTTGATGTTCAGTTCCAGAAGATTTTCGATGTCGTTTGTACTGATGTTGAATTTCTTCGATTTCAGCATATCTATTGCGAGAAACTTTGTCTGGGTTTCCCGCAGCGCGATGGTCAAATCGCTTGTTTGCAGTATATTGTTGGGATATGCCGGCGAAAATCGAAGACTGACACCTCCATCGACCACATATTTACCCAAACCCAAAGCCACGTTGCAAATCCCGTCTTCAGGGCGTTCGGGATATATGGGATAAAAGTTTATCGAACGGGCAACTCCCGAAAACGAAGGGTAAAACCGGCTGTTGCGGTTGCTGCCGACGACCTCCTGAAGCACTATCGCCATTTTTTCCGCGTCGATAACATTGGAAGTCGATGCCATGTACGACTTGCTTTCCCTGTAGAATACGGAAGCATAAACCGCTTTGATACAGCAGTCGAGCATATAGAGCATGTGCGTTTTGCTCGATTTTTCGTAGGGAATCATATATGTGGCATATATCCCTGCAAAAGGCTGATAATACGAATCCTCCAGCAGACTCGACGACCGCACGGCTATCGGCGCCGATATTGCATTGAAAAAGGTAACAAAATCGCCAAGCAGAGATTTGGGCAGTTTCGCTTTCTGAAATGCCCCGAATATAACTTCATCCGGCGAATCGGAGAGAGCAATCGGATACAGATTGTTCGTTTCGATAAATTCGTCGAAAATATCGGTGCAGAGTATCACCGTTTTGGGTATTGTTATCTGAGTGTTTTGCTGCTCGAAATCTCCGAGTTCGGGATAATTTTTTATCAATGCGTCCAGAAACGCAAGTCCCCGTCCCTTTCCGCCCATAGAGCCGGAACCGATGCGGGCAAGATTGGAATAGCGGTCGAATCTTTCTCTGCGAAAGACGGCTACAATGCCCCTGTTCTTTATCTTGCGATACTGCACTATGGCGTCGAACAGCGCCTGCCTGACATCGTTCAGGCTGTCGAAATCGTCGATGGAGAGACCTTCCACAAACGAAGCCAGAGGAAACATTGCTCGCGAATACAGCCATTTGGAGACGTCGTTGCGCGAAAAATGCCATACCAGAGTTTCGTCGGGCAATGTGAACAGAAGATTCTGAAGTTCTTTTAAATCCGTTGCCCTGGCAATTCCCTGTTTGGATACGGGGTCGCGAAATACGAAATCTCCGAATCCGAAATTTTCCAGCAAATCGGTTTTCAACTGTTTGGGCAGGGTTTTTTCATTGTTTTTGTCGATGTACGGCACGCCCAGCTCTTCGGCATAAATGCCGTTTTGATGTTCCGACGACTCCAGTATGTAGGAAATGAAGGGGTTCTGCCGTTTGATGTATTTGCATAAATCTATTCCGGCTGTCTTATCCGTTTTGCCGTTGCGCGGAAAACCCGTATCGGATATAACCCCAAGTATGTTGTTGGAATACTGGTCGAATACGGACAGAGCTTCTTCGTATGTTCTTGCCATCAGAATTTTCGGACGACCTCTCATTCTCAGCATCTGCTGGTGGTCGTTGAGGGCTTCGGTCATGAACGATCTTGACTGATTGAATACGAATTTGTAGAGATATGGCAGGACGGAAGAGGCAAACCGGATGGAATCCTCGACAAAAAGCAGAATCTGAACTCCTACGCTCTCAACGTCTTCCTTCACGTTCATCCTGTCTTCAAGAAGTTTGATTATTGCCAGCAGTAAATCGGAATTGCCGAGCCAGCTGAAAACATAGTCGATGTCGCTCAAATCGTCGGTATGGAGGCGCAGGGAAATCTCGCGTAAAAAAGGCGTCAGCACGATTATCGGAATATCCCGGTGTTTTGCCTTAATCCTCTTTGCGATGTCGATAATGTCGTTGCCTTCACTGTCCGACATTGTGATAATCAGCTCATACTTGCTGTTTTCGAGTTCGGCATGAGCTTCGGTTTCCGTTTCGACCAAAGTGAAACGCGGGGCATATCGCAGATTCAGCGCCATGTATTCGTTGAAAATCTGTTCGTCTATGCGCCCGTCTTCTTCGAGAATAAAGGCGTCGTATTTGCTCGAAACAAGCAGAACATTATATATCCGGTGCTTCATCAGACTTGCAAACGAAGTGTCCTTGAAATATAACTTTCTGATATTCGACTTGGTTGAATCGACCATGTTCATAAATTAAAAATTAAAAATTACGAATTAAAAATTACGGAATTTAAATTCCCGTTTCCGCGCGTCAGTCTTCCCGCAACGCTTTTGCAAACCACTCTTTCAGTTCAAAACTCTGTTTATACAAGGATGTTATCCTTTCGAGAAAGTCGTCTTTCAAAACTTCTTCGTTGGAAAACTCCTTGAAAACGTAAAAGTTTTTCAGCTTGAGATACTCTGCCGCGGGGCTGTTTTTGTCGAATCCGGCAGGGACACGCTTCAAAGGCTCTTCTTCGCGTGACAGTTTTCCGAAACTGCTTTCAAGTCGCTTTACCATAGCGGCAAACAGGTCGAAATCTTCGTCCACGGCATGGCGCAGCTGTTTTAATTTCGGGGCGCTCGGCATGTAGATACCCATGGAAATAAAGCTGTTGTCGTTTTGCAGATGAAGATAATATCCGGGATAATCCCACGACCGCCTGTAGTTTTCGGGAACAATTATTGCCCCGAAATTGGTCTTGTACGGGTCTTTGTTCGACGAAAAACGGGTGTCGCGATAAATCCTGAAAAAAGTTTTCGAAGCGTCCCTTATATCAATATCGGCATCGAAAGAATTGATATTCAGTATCAGTTTTGAAACAAACCGCTCCATCGACTTTTTTGCTTCCTCATACCTCTGTTTGTTCAGGGCAAACCATGCCTTGTTGTTGTTTCTCTCCAAATCGTACAGAAACTCAAATATTTCATTATTCATGACCGTTTATTTTTTAAATAATATTTACAGTAATCCTTGATTCCGCATTCCGCGCATTTCGGACTGCGTGCCGTGCAGACATACCTCCCGTGCAGGATAAGCCAGTGATGAGCTATGGGCAAATAGCGTTCCGGTATCCCCGCAACAAGCTGTTTTTCCGTATCGAAGGGAGTTTTCGATTCTACCGCCAGACCAATTCTTCCGGCAACCCTGAATACGTGAGTATCAACAGCCATCGCCGGTTTTTTGAAAATGACGGAAACGATGACATTTGCCGTTTTACGCCCAACCCCCGGCAGTTTCTGCAAATCGTCGATATTGTCGGGAATTTCGCCGTTAAATTCGTTCACAAGCATTTGCGCCATCCCCAGCAGGTGTTTCGATTTGTTGTTGGGATACGAAACCGACTTTATCAGCTCGAAAATGTCGGATACATCAGCTTTCGACAGCGATTCGGCGGTCGGATATTTTCCGAAAAACTCTTTCGTAACAATATTGACCCGCTTGTCGGTGCACTGCGCCGACAGAATCACCGCCACAATCAGCTGATATGGACTGTCGTAATGCAGTTCCGTTTCGGCAACCGGCACATTCGCCTCGAACCAGCCCAGAATCTTCTCAAATCTTTCTTTTACGTCCATTTTTCGATATTTTCAAGATATAACGACGAGTATCTTTCATAAACAATAAATTGAATTACGGTTGCAAAGATAATGATTATATAATTATGAATTAAAAATTAAAAATTACGAAACGCAAGTTCGATGCAATCAATGATTTAACATGTTTGTTAACAGTGGTTCATGTGGGTGTACGACAAAAATCCCTCGCTCCCCTGCACTGCTACGCTTCGTTTTTACTTTACAGGGTTATCGGAAGGGTAACTCCTACGGAGTAGTGTGTTTGCTGTTGCCATAACCCCGAAATCGCCGAAGGGATTTAGTGATGAAAAATATATAACTTGTAATGGTCTGCATTTACCGGACTGCATTCCGTCAGGAATGCCTCGCTCGGTAGAAAAAAGATACCACCGCTGTTTCCGCATCCCGTTAGGGATGCATCCTTAACAGGATGCAGGGA
>JAISSE010000034.1 GCA_031273285.1 Prevotellaceae bacterium | reverse complement strand
CAGGGTATGCTCCGTCTGTAAAATGTCGTTGAACTGCCGTTCGGCTTCTCTCACGCTGTTCGACATGTAGTTCAGTTTCGTCAAATCGCTTTCGTACTCGACATTAAAGGAAAAGTACAGCAGCACGGGAGTAACCGCCGCAATCAGGATTAGAGGCAGGGGTTTTCTGTCCAGCGGATAATTGCCTGTCTTCTCGAGAATCCGGCGGGTTTTGCCCGTTTTGTCCGAATCGGGAATATCACCGAACATATGCGGCAGAAATATCAGCGAAAACAGCGCCGCGCCGACAAGGCAGAAAGCCCCGAACAGTCCGAAATCCCGCAACAGCGGCGACCCCGTAAACGTCAGACACAGAAAGCCGCCCACAGTGGTCAGGCTGCCGACGGTCATCGGAAAAACCATTGACCTGATTGTGCTTTCAATATTTTTGCTGTATATGTAATGGGTGAAAAAATGAATGGGATAATTCACCGCAATACCCAGAATGACAGCGCCGGAACCGACTGCGATAAGCGAAAGGGACGATTTGAAAAGACCGACCGCCGCCAAAGAAAACAGGGCGGCAAACGAAATGGTGGCGACAATCAGCAGAGGCAGACGCTTTTTGCCGAACACGGAAATCAACAGCAGAAGTATGAAAACCAGAACCGCACCCAGAGTTATGAAAATATCCTTTCGTATCTGCACCGCATTTCCGACGGCAACAAGCGGAGCGCCGAAATATTGCGCCCTGTAGCCCCCGTATTTGCCGAACCCGCCTTTCCCGCCGTTGAAATCGCCGGTTATCTCATTCAGACGGTCAATCAGCATCGCGTTGTTTTTGGTTTCGCCGTATTTGTTTCTGGGGATCATCGTGATAATGATGTTCTTCCCGTCTTTGGAGAAAAAGTATCCGTCGATTGCGGCAAATTTCGACGCCGTTTGCATCTCTCTCATTTTCTGCAAATGGTCGAAAGTAAAACCTGCCGGATCGTGGAGCAATCCTTCGCGGGCAAACATGCCTCCCGGAGTGGAGACGGCACGTAAATATCCGCTCAAAACCGAATCCAGCCTGTCGGGAGGAATCAGTATCCCTTCGTCATATTTTTTAGGACTGATGAACACCGGGAAATTTTGAGCCATAACGGAATATATTTCCATAAAATCGTCCTGAGAAAGACCGGCGCCGACTTCGTCGAGCAACTCGCCGCATCTGTTTTTTATTATTTCGGACAGGGTGTCGGCAATGGATATAAGGGTGTCTTTATCGGGATTGTCATTCCCGGAATATATCCGCATTATCAGCCGTTCGGTAGATTTTGTTTTTTCGAGAAGCAGGGCAAGTTCCTCCGTTTCGGCATCGGCGTTAAGCATCCTGGAAATATCTTCCTCGAAGGATATTCGCGATGCCAAAATCGCACACAAAACAATAATAAACAGCAGAAAAATATTCCTGCGTTTGGGATATTCGGCAAAATACCGGTAAATGCCGGCAAATACATTTTCCATAATACACACAAAAAACGCCGCAAAATTACAATAAATGTAACAATATACCTGTTTTACCCGCAAATTTCTTATCCGCGAACATTTTTTATCCCCGAAACACACGAAACTTACCCACTGATTGCACGAATTTTATCGAAACATTTTTTACATGCGTTAGTAGATGTTGTCTGCATACGTTAGTAGGCATTGCTTACATACGTTAGTAGATGTTGCTTACATACGGGAGAAAATTTCACTACATACGGGAGAAAATTTTGCTACATACGGGAGAAAATTTCGCTACATACGGGAGAAAATTTAGTTGCACGTGTACGAATATGTAACGGGCTTTGGTTCTGTTTGTTTCCGCTAATCACCGATTTCATCCGATTGTGAGTCCCCGCCCTGTCCCTGCAGGACTTTTTACTCATGCAACAATTTAAAACGTCAGTTCGACGCAGCCAAATGCACCCGATTTCGGTTAAATACCGAAATCAGGGAAAAAAACAGTATCTTTGCAAAAAAATTTCAGATTTGAATGAATGATAAAAATGGCACGAATATTATGGATAAATTGATTGAAGAACTTAAATTTAAACTGATTGAGCATTTGAATTTGCAGATTCCCTGCGAACGGATAAATCCCGACGAGCCGCTGTTTAATTCCGGTTTGGGGCTGGACAGTATCGACGCTTTGGAATTGATAGTGTTGCTGCAACAGGATTACGGAATAAAAGTGAAATCGGCGGAAGAAGGGAAGCATATTTTCAGAAGTGTCCGCACAATGGCGGAATATATTCGACAAAATGAGGTAAGCAAGTCGGTATGAGAGTATTTGTTGCCGATGTGGGAATAATTTCCGCAACGGGTGCAGGGGTGGAAAACAATCTGTGCCGGTTGCTTGACATGCAGCACGGGCTGAACGGCAAATCATCGTATCTCGATGCGGATACCGATTATTATGTCGGACGGGTGGCTTTGTCGAATGAGGAATTGCGCGATATGTTCGGCATAAAAACAAAATTATCACGAACTTCGCTGCTTTCTCTCCATGCCGTAAACGAATGTCTGAAAAATTTTCATCCAAACTGCAGGATGGGATTTATATCCGGAACCACCACAGGAGGAATGGACAAGAGTGAAAGTTTTTGCAATCAATATCTTACCGACCCAAAAAACGCTCGAATCAGTGATGTTGTCTATCACACCTGCGGTTCCGCAACTGCTTCTATTGCAAGTTATCTGCCCAAACTGAACTATATTTCGACAATCAGTACGGCATGTTCGTCGGCAACCAATGCAATCATACTCGGAGCGCAAAAGATTAAATACGGTCAATTGGACGCGGTGATAGCCGGAGGCAGCGACTCCTTGTGCCGCTTCACTTTAGACGGTTTCCGTTCCTTACTGATTCTCGATAACGACCGCTGCAAACCTCTGGATTTGAACAGAGCAGGGCTTAATCTCGGCGAAGGGGCGGGATATTTACTCCTTGTGTCCGAAGATTTTGCAGTAAAACACGGTATATCGCCGCTTTGCGAATTGAAATCATATGCGAATGTCAATGACGCTTTTCATGCAACAGCCTTGTCCGATGAGGGAGACGGACCTTATCTCGCCATGAAACAGACACTTGCCAAGGCAAATCTTTCGACCGAAAAAGTCGATTACATAAACCTGCACGGAACGGGAACCGTAAACAACGATTTGGCGGAAAGCGCTGCTATACTGAAACTTTTCGGAGAAACATATCCTCCGTTAAGTTCGACAAAAGCCTATACCGGACACACTTTGGGTGCAAGCGGGGGAATTGAGGCTGTTTTTTCCGTTTTGGCGATAAAGGAACAGAAAGTCTTTCCCAATCTGAATTTTACAACGCCAATGGATTCGGGTATAATTCCCGTTTTGAAACCGAAAACACAAAAAGTGAAATATGTCCTCTCCAATTCTTTCGGATTCGGAGGAAACTGCAGCAGTTTGCTGTTTGCAGATATTCAAATAATTACGAATTGAAAATTAAAAATTACGAATTGAAAATCGGCGCAGCCAAACGAAAATTCGACGCAGTCAATTGAAAATCGGCGTAGCCAAACGTAAGTTCGGCGTAGCCAATGATTTAACAGGTTTGTTTACAACGGTTCATATAAATAATATGTGTAAATATTTTTTATAATTTATATAATGATGAAAACGCAAATATACATACATTCAAGTTCCTGCATATCAGCGCAGCATACATTTGCAAATCCCGCGTGGCACGACAATGTCCTGAAACCGGAAAACAATATATATAAATGTGTGGAACCCGATTACACGAATATCATCGATTCCGCTTTTATTCGCAGGATGAACAGATTGCAGAAATTCGGCTTGTCTACGGCAATAAGTTCCCTACAGCGTGTAAATAAAGCGATTGACGCTGTTATTTTCGCTACGGGACGGGGTTGTATCGACAGCACCTGCAAATTTCTGGAACGGATGTTCAACCGGGAAGGTTTGCCGGTAAATCCCGCCGTGTTCATACAGTCCACTCACAACACAATAGCCGCGCAAACAGCGATTTATCTCAAAAGCAAAGCATATAACACCACAATAACCGACAATCAGCTGCCTTTCGAGCTTGCTTTGGATAACGCCTTAATCTGCCTGCATGACAATGATTTCGAGAATATACTGCTTGGCGCCTGCGATGAAATTACGCCTCAACTGCTTGATATTCTCGACCGAATTTCAAAATTCGGCAAACCGGAAATTTACGGGGAAGGCGGCGCCTGCTTTATTTTGTCCACGGACAGTACGGACAGCATTGCCGAAATCAAATATTTTAATTCCGTGCCTGCCGACGAAGCGGCGGCGACTGTCGGTATTTTATCGGCAGAATATGCTGTCGATTATATATTTACTGCCGGGAAAAGAAAATATGCGGAAGATATTCCGCATATACGGTACACCGATTATTTCGGAAATTTCCCGACAAGCGCCGCCTGCGGATTCTGGCTGGCGGTCGATTGTCTGAATTCCCGCAATCCGGCAATATCCCGTGCCGGTAATATCCTGCTTGTTGCCGAAAACAGGCAGGGAGCGGCATTTGTTACGGCAGTGGGAAAATGAAAGCCGATTGCGTTGTTTTTTGCCTGTTTCGTCGGGCTGTGCAAAAAATATTTGTTTATATTTCGGGGAAATTTACTAACTTAGCACGCATTTTCGGTAGTAAAAAAAGGCATAAAACTACCTGTAAAGTTTTAAATAATAATTGATTATAATGGAAGATAATAGCGAGAGAATTATTAAAATTAACATTGAAGAAGAGATGAAAACAGCCTACATTGACTATTCAATGTCGGTAATTGTTTCAAGAGCTTTGCCCGATGTGAGGGACGGATTGAAACCTGTTCACAGGCGGGTATTATTCGGAATGTCGGGATTGGGAGTTGTTTCCAATAAACCTCATAAAAAGTCCGCACGTATTGTGGGTGAAGTACTTGGAAAGTATCATCCTCACGGCGACTCTTCGGTTTATGACGCAATGGTTCGTTTGGCTCAACCATGGAGCATGAGATATATGCTGGTTGACGGTCAGGGAAACTTCGGGTCGATTGACGGCGATTCCCCTGCTGCAATGCGTTATACGGAAGCCCGTATGCGGAAAATAGCAGAAGAAATGCTGGCGGATATCGACAAAAACACCGTCGATTTTCAATTGAATTTTGATGATTCGCTGGAAGAACCCACCGTTTTACCCGCCAAAGTGCCGATGCTGCTGATAAACGGAGCTTCGGGAATTGCCGTAGGTATGGCGACCAATATGCCTCCGCACAATCTTCGGGAAATCTGCGACGCCGTCATTGCATACATCGACAACAACGGGATAAGCGTTGAAGAACTGATGCATTACGTGAAAGGTCCCGATTTTCCCACGGGAGGCACCATCTACGGAGTGCAGGGCATCAAGGATGCATACGAAACCGGACGGGGAAGAATCGTTGTACGGGCGAAAACGGATATCGAAGTTTCCGACAACGGACGGGAAACCATCGTTATCACGGAAATACCGTATCAGGTAAACAAAAGAACCCTGATAGAGAACATCGCCGAACTTGTCAATGAAAAAAAGATAGAAGGCATTTCGTATGTAAACGACGAAAGCGACCGTCAGGGTATGCGTATCGTTGTGAAAATAAAACACGAAGCGGTTGCAAATGTCGTTCTCAACAATCTTTTCAAACATACTCAGCTTCAGGCAAGTTTTCCGGTAAACAATATCGCGCTTGTTGCCGGTCGTCCGCGACAGCTCAATCTCAGGCAGCTGATTAAATATTATGTGCGTCATCGCCACGAAGTTATCGTGCGACGAACTCAATTCGACCTCGAACAGGCTGAAAAACGCGCACATATACTCGAAGGACTGTTGATTGCTCTGGACAATCTTGATGCCGTAATTGCTCTCATCCGGGCATCCAAAACTCCGGACGAAGCGCGTACGGGACTTATGGAACAGTTCAATCTCTCCGAACCGCAGGCATCTGCAATTATCGAAATGCGGCTGAGACAGCTCACAGGTCTGGAACGGGACAAAATAAAGGATGAACATGCGGAACTGATGCTTCTGATAGAACACTTGCAGAGCATACTTGCCGACGTCAGTCTGCAAATGCAGGTGATAAAGGACGAACTTGTCGATGTCAAGACAAAATACGGAGACGAGCGCCGGACAAATATAGTGCTCACTGCCGAAGAATTTAATCCCGAAGATTTTTATGCCGATGAAGATGTTATCATAACAATCTCACATCTGGGATATATCAAGCGTACTCCTCTCAACGAATACCGTTTACAGAGCAGAGGAGGAATCGGTTCGAAAGGAAGCACAACGAGAGACGACGATTTCATTGAGCATATATATGTTGCCAACATGCACAGTACCATGCTGTTTTTCACTAAAAAAGGTCGCTGCTACTGGTTGAAGGTATATGATGTCCCCGAAGGTTCGAAAATATCAAAAGGGCGTGCAATTCAGAATGTTATCAATATAGAAGCCGAAGACAAGGTAATGGCGTATATAAATGTCAAAACCCTTACCGACGAAGAATATATCAACAATAATTATATTGTGTTGTGTACAAAACGGGCGACCGTCAAGAAAACACGTCTTGCGGAATATTCTCACCCGCGTGTTACGGGTGTTAATGCCATTACTATCAGGGATAACGACGAACTGCTGGAAGCCAGTTTAACCAACGGTACAAACGAAATAGTTATGGCGGCAAGAGACGGTAAAGCCGTGAGATTTAACGAATCCGATGTACGACCGATTGGACGCACGGGCGCCGGAGTGCGCGGAATGACAATCGACGAAACCGACGAAGTGATCGGCATGGTTTGTGCTCAAAATCAAAGCGCCCAGATACTGGTCGTTTCCGAAAACGGATACGGAAAACGTTCGGAACTGGACGATTACCGGGTAACCAAACGCGGAGGAAAAGGTGTGAAAACTCTGAATATCACGGAAAAGACAGGCAAACTGATTGCAATAAAGAATGTGAACGACGAAAACGACCTGATGATAATCAACAAGTCGGGATTGACAATCCGCCTGGCTGTTTCGGAAATAAGTCTCCTGAAAAGAGCGACTCAAGGTGTAATATTAATCAAATTAA
>JAISSE010000322.1 GCA_031273285.1 Prevotellaceae bacterium | reverse complement strand
GAAACAATTTTCTTTGCTTTCAATGACATTTACTTTAAAATAACAACGCGGCAAAGATAATTCTTTCTTTTTAATCTCCCGCATTTAAATGACGGAACAAATGCCCGACATGCCGGCTTCACGCTTGTGTTCAGATTATTATCCCGAAGATAATTGCATAAAAAACTTTTCGCGACGGCACGAAAACTGCGGAGCGACCGCATCAAATCGGCAGCAGTTTTTCGTCAAAACGGGAATCCGTCCCGTTTGCGGAGGAGTTTCAATCCTGTTTCTTATTTGTGAAATTGATGCGATTTTGAGACGGTCTCGAAAGTCTTGTTTAAACGCAAGGAACGCGAAGAACCCGCAAGGGTCGCAAAATTTATATCGCGGATATTATTCTCCTTGCGAACTTTGGCTGCGCCGAACTTACGTTTGACTGCGTCGATTTTCAATTCAAATTGTCGCATGTGCAAAAGTCCCGCAGGAACAATACTTTTTAGTTGAGAGTTGAGAGTTGAGAGTTATGGTCAGCAGATGCCACTCTCAACTCTCAACTCTCAACTCTCAACTCTCAAGTGCCTTCACCGCGGCACTTTTGCACATCCTCAATACCTGCGACAGTTTGAATCCCATCTTTTTACGCATCTTTTCATCCGCGCATCCGATTTTTGTCTATCTTTGCAAAAAATAAAGTATGACTGCATCAGCAACATTCAACCCCAACGAGCCGGGGCGTCCGAACGGGAATTTTTTTGCCCTGCCCTACAAGTCGGGAGAAGGAGAGATAGAGATTATCTCCGTTCCTTGGGACGTAACAACATCCTATAAACCGGGCACATCCGGAGGTCCGCGAGCCATCATGGAGGCGTCGGTACAGGTAGATCTTTTTGACCCCGACGTGGAAAATGCCTGGGAGATAAAAATTTCGAACACCGAACTCGATTTGCACCGGATGAACAGGGAAAACAGAGCCGTTGCCGAAAAGATTATCAGGCATCTCGAAGCGGGAGGAAACACCGCCGACAGGGAAATAATCCCTCTTCTGAATCAGGTCAATCAGGCGTCCGAAATCGTCAACATAAGGGTCTATCGTGCGGCAAAGGACATTCTGGACAGGGGGCAAATCGCCGCAATCGTGGGAGGAGAACACAGTGTGCCTTTCGGGCTGATAAAAGCCGTGTCCGAAAAATATCCGGGAACGGGAATCCTGCATATTGACGCTCACGCGGATTTGCGACGCGCCTACGAAGGATTCACATATTCCCATGCCTCGATAATGTATAACGTTATCACCGAGCTGGAAGGAGTGTCGAAATTAGTGCAGGTCGCGGTGAGGGATTTTTGCGAGGAAGAAGAACGGCTGTCGCGCAACAGCGACAAAATCGTTACATTCTGCGACAACCGCCTCAAAACCGGAGAATACGAAGGCGAGACATGGAAAAATCAGTGTGCCGAAATAATCTCGCATTTGCCCGGCAACGTGTATATCAGCTTCGATATCGACGGGTTATGCCCCTGTCTGTGTCCGAATACGGGAACGCCCGTTCCGGGAGGTCTGGAATTTGACCGCGCGACATATCTGATAAAACAGATAGCCTTTTCGGGCAGAAAAATCGTGGGATTCGACTTAAACGAGGTTTCGCCCTCGGTTTCCGACGACTGGGATGCCAATGTCGGCGCCCGGATACTGTTCAAACTGTGCTGTTACACAAAATTTTCGAATTAATTTATCCGCAAAATGCGGTAAAATGAATTTAATCATATACCTTTGCAAACTGTAATATTATAAAATTATTTAAATATAAAAAAAAATGGAAATCCTTATTAAAGCATCACAACTTATTTTATCTCTGTCGATTTTGATATTAATCCATGAGTTCGGACACTTCATTTTCGCCCGCATGTTCAAAGTTCGGGTTGATAAATTCTACCTGTTTTTCGACATAAAATTCTCTCTGTTCAAGTATAAACCCAAAAATTCGGAGACCGAATACGGCATCGGATGGCTGCCGCTCGGCGGATATTGCAAAATAGCGGGGATGATAGACGAATCGATGGATACCGAAATGCTGAAAAGCGAACCGCAACCGTGGGAATTTCGAAGCAAGCCGGCTTATCAGAGGCTGCTGATAATGCTGGGAGGCGTGTTGTTCAACGTAATACTGGCTGTTTTCATCTATGCGGGAATGCTGGCGTACTGGGGCGAAGAATATCTGGCAAACAAAGAGGTGAAATACGGTATTTTATGCGATTCGGCTGCCGTGGCGATGGGATTTCGCAACGGCGACAAAATACTTGCCGTCAACGGCAAACCGGTGGAATCGTTTTACGATATACACAAACGGATGACGCTGTACAGAGAAATGAACATCAGCCTGCAAAGAGGGAACGAAACGGTAAACATCTCGCCCGATTATTATACCTACGTGTCGTATATGGTTAAAAGTGCGTTCATTGAACCGATGATACCCTTTGTGGTAAAGACCGTTCCCGATTCGTCGCACAACAAAGCGTCGGGACTGATGCCCGGCGATGAAGTTATCGGGGCAGCAGGAGTTATGACCGGCAATATCATGGATATAAAGAATATTTTTGCCGAAAATAAAAATCGGGCTATCGTCCTCACAGTTCGCAGGGGCGATTCGCAGCGGGATATTTCCGTCGAGGTAAACGGCAACGGCATGATTGGCGTGGAACTGCAGACCGACAAGAGAGAATTTTTCGATTATGAAAAAAAACACTACACTATTTTACAGGCGTTTCCCGCCGGTCTGGAGAAAGCCAAAGTGCGGATAATCGACCAGTTGCACGAACTGCGCCTGATGCTTACCCCCAAAACGAAAACATACAAACAGGTAGGAAGTTTCATTGCGATAGCAAATATTTACTCGGCGCAATGGGATTGGCACAGATTTTGCGATATAACAGCACTGTTATCAATTATGCTTGCGGTATTGAATCTGTTGCCGATACCCGCGCTTGACGGAGGACATGTTATGTTTTTATTGTATGAAGTGATTGCAAGGCGCAAACCGAG
>JAISSE010000319.1 GCA_031273285.1 Prevotellaceae bacterium | reverse complement strand
TCGACGGAACGGAAGAAGTTGCAGCCGAGGATCTTTTGCAGTGGTCGAAAACATTCACCGAAGACACGCATACCATATCCATGATGGTCAGGGACGAAAATGACGATACGGATACCCTGACCGTTCTGTTTACCGTAAATATCCGGAAAATTGAACTTGGCGATACCGCAATATGCAGGGAACAAAGCATTGAATTGAAGGTCAGGAATCCTTCCGACCAGTTGACATACAGATGGTATTCGGATGCGGCATTTTCCGGTTTCATCCAGCAGGGCACGCCCGTAACCGCGCCGCTTACATCCGACACCGTTTTCTATGTCGAAGCAATATCGAATATCGGTTGCAGCATACGGGATTCGATGAAGGTGAATATATATCCTGTTACCGATTTGACAGTAAAGGATATCGACGTCTGCAACGATTTTACAGCCAAACCGAAAGCATCGAGCGCCAATGCCGTTTCGCTGCAATGGTACGGCGACCCGAATTATTCGAACCTCATCATTAGTGCGGATTCGTTCGAAACCGCCAAATTAAATAGAGATACGGTTTTCTACGTCGAAGCTGTGTCGGCAAACGGCTGCATAACAAGAGATACCGTCAAAATTACCGTCTATGATGTCCGGATGGACGACTTGTCGGTTTGCTACGATGCAACAGCCGTAATATCGGCTCCGCCGGTTGACATTTCTTCGCTGACATGGTATCGCAATCCCGATTATTCGGACGCAATCACTCATGCGCTGTCATTCGAAACCGCTAAACTGAAAGTCGATACGGCTTTTTATCTCGAAGCCCTGTCGGCAAAGGGCTGTCTTGCCAAAAATTTCGTAAAAGTTACCGTAAACCCTTTGCCCGAACTGATAACCGCAGATACAAGCATCTGCGCCGAGACGGAAACCACATTTACCGTTGCCGGCAATGCCGCCATGTTGAACTGGTACAGCGATGCGGCTTACTATCATCGGGTTGTTCAGGCTCTTTCGTACACTACCGCCCTATCCGCCGACGCCGTTTTTTATGTCGAGGCGCTGTCGAACGAGGGTTGCATCACAAGAGATTCGTTGGGAGTATCGGTTACCCCGCCGCCCTCGGTAAGGGCAATGGACGACAGCTATCTGTGCCATGGAGAGGAAATTACCCTCACCGTTCTTCAATCCGACGGTCTTGTAAACTGGAATGTCGGTTCGACAAAGCTCAAACCGGAATCGACGCGGGAATATACCGTTACCGCAAGCCGTCCGCCCTGTCCCGATGTTTCCGACAATGTGATGATAACGGTCGGCGATTCGCTGCACATTTTGCCGCCGGTTTTGCCGCCATACACGCCATACGCCGATTATTTCGTGCAGCTGACGACCAACGCCGAATCGCCCGACTACAGCATAATCAAAGGCAATTTGCCGTTCGGACTGTCGTTGGGTCGTTCGGGCGATCTGTCGGGTGTTCCGAACGGAGACGATTCGGTGTCCGCCTTCACCGTACAGCTTGAGGACGTGCATAATTGCATCGTTACGCGGGAATATACCGTCGAACGGGATTTTTATATACCCAGAATGTTCACGCCCAACGGCGACGGGATAAACGACGTGTTCATGCCGGGGTGCGAAGTTACCGTTTTCGACCGTTTGGGTATGGAAATTTTCAAGGGCGACAACGGATGGGACGGAACGTATAACAACAAACTTGTCTCGCGCGACATATATTTTTATATCCTGAACCGCAAGCTGGAAAACGGAACAATCAGGGTATATAACGGATATATAGGAGTGCGGTGAGCGGCGGAAGAATGAAACAGACGATCTGCAAGTCGATGAAAATAAATCGTCTGACAAACAAATTAGTTGATTTCGGAAATTTTATATATGTTTGAACGCTAAATCGCGATTTATGATTATAGAAAGTAGAGCTTATGCAAGGGCGGGTCTGTTGGGAAATCCTTCCGACGGATATTTCGGAAAGACCGTCTCGATTATTGTTAAAAATTTCGGCGCGATTATTTCGCTTTATCAGACGCCGGAGCTTGTGCTGGAGGAAATGGAGGAGGACAGAACCCGTTTCCGGAATATCTATCATCTGACAAATACCGTCAGACAGAACGGATACTATGGCGGACGGCGGTTGCTGAAAGCCATGATTAAAAGATTTTACGAATATTGTGAAGACAATAACATACGCCTGCCCAACAAAAATTTCACGATACGCTACCAGTCTTCGATTCCGCGACAGGTCGGGCTGGCAGGCTCCAGCGCGATAATGACCGCCGCCATACGCGCTCTGATGCAATTCTACAACGTGGAAATCCCTCTGGAACAGATACCGTCCATCGTTCTGGCTGCCGAAAAAGAAGAACTGGGAATCAATGCGGGACTTCAGGACAGGGTTATACAGGCATACGAAGGTTGTGTATATATGGATTTTAACAAAGATTATTTCGAAAAACACAAGACCGGAAAATACGAACGTATCGACACACGCCTGCTCCCGAAACTGTATCTGGCTTATAAAACCGATTTGAGCAAGGTATCGGGAACAGTGTTCAACAATCTGAAAGAGCGGTTTGAAAAAGGCGAAGAGTTTGTGCTTAAAACTATTGCCGAGCTGGCGGATGTTGCCGAACAGGGTAAAAATGCTATTTTGAACAGAGATTACAATCTGCTGAACGAATTGATTGACCATAATTTCGACCTTCGATGCAGGATTATGAATATATCCGACAGCAACATGGAACTGGTCGGAACGGCAAGAGAATCGGGAGCTTCAGCCAAATTTACGGGTTCGGGAGGCGCTATCATCGGAATGTACAAAAACGACGACGTGCTAAGCAAACTCGTGGTTAATCTGAAGAAAATCAATGCAAGGGTAATAAAACCGTATACAATTTGAGAGTTGAGAGTTGAGAGTTGAGAGTTGAGAGTTGAGAGTTGAGTAATTAAATAGTATATAATATTAAGTATAATAAAAAAATTTCTATACAATGATTAAAAAAGCTGTAATCCCCGCTGCCGGTTTCGGCACACGTTTTTTGCCTGCTACCAAGGCGCAGCCGAAGGAGATGCTGCCGATAATCGATACTCCGACAATACAGTATGTCGTGCAGGAATGTGTCGATTCGGGTATTGAGGATATTCTGATTATTTCCGGCAAGGGAAAACGTTCCATCGAAGACCATTTCGACCGTAATATCGAACTGGAGGCTCACATTCAGGATCAGGACGAAACTTTGTATAACCAGCTTCGACATATCGAAAACATGGCTAATATCCATTTCATCCGGCAAAAGGAACTGAACGGGCTGGGCGATGCAATTTATCATGCACGATTTCACTGCGGGAACGAGCCTTTTGCGGTACTGCTGGGCGATACCGTCATCGATTCCGTTATTCCCGTTACACAGCAGCTGATCGACGCTTACGAACAATATCACCAGAGTGTGATTGCCGTCGAAGAGGTTCCGTGGAACAAAGTATCGAGATACGGAATTGTCGGAGGAACTGCGCTGAACAACAAAATCATGCAGATTAACGAACTGGTCGAGAAACCGGAAAAAGACAGGGCGCCGTCGAATCTGGCTATTGCGGGAAGATATATCCTGACTCCGGAAATATTTGACGCTCTGGAAAAAACGGAACGCGGCAAAAATAACGAAATCCAGCTTACCGACGCGCTGCGCATAATATTGAAACACGAAAATATCGTCGCTTCGACCATCGAGGGTAAACGTTACGACATCGGAAACAAACTGGATTTCCTGAAAACAACGGTCGAATTTGCACTGAAGCGCAGGGAGTTCGCTGATCCGTTCGAAGCATTTCTGCGGAAGATAATCGACGACCTGGACCAGTCGCGGGGTAAATCAATTACGAATTAAAAATTACAAATTACGAGTTGCGGGAGATATGTTTCCGCGCAGGCGGAATATGTTTCTCCGTCTGCGGAAAATGTCTCTCCACATGCGGAAGGTGTTTCTCTACATGCGGAAAATGTCTCTCCACATGCGGAAGATGTCTCTCTATATGCGGAAGGAGTCTCTCTACATGCGGAAGATGTCTCTCTGCCTAATGTCGCCCCCTGTGATTTTACAATTACATTTAAGATAAACGACTACCAGCAATCCTTCGGGCAATACCTCCCAATCGTCGTTGAAAATAAATTCTTTAAAAACCTTTAAAAAATTTAATTTTGTTATACTGTGAGGAATAGGCATAATCGACGACCCGGGAGGAAGGAAACTGTAAGGTATGATATC
>JAISSE010000276.1 GCA_031273285.1 Prevotellaceae bacterium | reverse complement strand
TTAAGCATTAACAAAACTTATGACCAATATAAATATTTGTTTTGCCTTATCCCGTTGTTGCAGGAACATGCCGACGGTAAAATAGAAAGAGGACGTCAAAAATATCTGCCGACGGATGACGAAAAAAATCCCAACACGAGATTTGTCAATAACAGACTCATAAAACAAATTGCCGAAAACGCGGAACTGCAAAGCTTTTCAAACAAAAATTCGGCTATTCTGGCGGATGCGAAAAGCCTTGTCGGAAAGATGTACAACAACATGACCGGCAGGGAATATTTTTCCGGATACATGTCCGCTCCGGATGTTTCTTTCAGGCAGGATAAAAAATTGGTTATGGATATTCTTTGCCATGAATTTGAGGATTTTGACGACCTCTATTCTCTGCTGGAAGAGCAAAGTATTTACTGGACGGATGAATCCGAATTTGTGGTCAGCAACATTATTAAGACCGTTAATTCCATCAGGGAAAACAAGTCTTTTTCGTTAATGCCGTTATACAAAAACACTGAAGACGAGACATTTGCCGAACGTCTGCTTAGACATGCGGTGGTGAACTACGATAAGTACAACCTTCTGATCGACGAAAATACGCCCAACTGGGATATCGACAGAATAGCCTTGATAGATATTCTGATACTGATAATTGCGACGTCGGAATTTATCGAATTTCCGGATATTCCGGTGAGAGTAACTCTGGACGAATATATTGATCTGGCAAGATTTTACAGCACGTCGAGCAGCAGCGTTTTCGTAAACGGAGTACTTGACAGGGTGGTCGATTATTTCGAGCAAAACAAAATACTTAACAAACCAAGAAACAGCTGATTCAATGACTGCAAGAGAGATATTTGAACAAATAAAAAAGAAAAAAAGTTTTCTCTGTGTGGGATTGGATACCGATATAAGGAAACTGCCGGAATTTCTTTTGTCCGAACCCGACCCCGCGTATTCTTTCAACAAGGCAATAATCGACGCAACAGTCGATTGCACCGTGGCATACAAACCGAATCTGGCGTTCTACGAATCGAACGGGGTAACAGGCTGGCGTTCACTGGAAAGAACCGTCTCGTATATACGAAAAAATTATCCCGACATATTTATTATTGCCGATGCAAAAAGAGGCGACATCGGCAATACTGCGGAAATGTACGCGAAAACTTTTTTCGAAACATTTGATTTCGACGCGGTAACCCTGTCGCCGTACATGGGAAAAGACACCGTCGTGCCGTTTATGAAATTTCCGGACAAATGGAGTATCCTGCTGGCGCTGACCTCGAACCCTTCGGCAAGCGATTTTCAATATATGACAAACAGCGAAGATGTTTGTCTGTTCGAAAAGGTTTTGGACATTTCAAAAGACTGGGGCAATGTCGATAACACAATGTATGTCGTTGGAGCCACTAAGGCAGAGATGCTTGCCAAAGTCAGAGCCATTGTTCCCGACCGGTTTTTGCTTGTGCCGGGAATAGGGGCACAGGGCGGAAGTCTGGAGGATGTGGCAAAATACGGAATGAACAGCATCTGCGGATTACTTGTAAACTCGTCGAGAGCAATATTATACGCCGACAGGACTGAAAATTTTGCCGACGCGGCATCAAAAGAGGCAAATAAAATGCGGCGGGAAATGGAAATATTGCTTGCTAAATATCTTTAATATCCTGCTTTATCGCGGATTGTCCGGCGATTCACTCATTACTCCCTCATATACAGCCTTGCGCAAAGTCTCGGCTTCGTCGTCTCCGTCGTAATCCCAGTACATGGCTCCAAGCATTCCCCTGTCGCGCAGATATTTGCACTTAATCCCGATAGATTTTGCATTTTCGAACGAACAGACAATATCTCCTTTACTGTTCACCAGATAAGGCGTTTTGGAGACGTCGTCCCATTTTTCGGTAAATCCCTGCAGGGTAATAATATTCTTATAATCGTTAAAATTGCCTGTTACCACGGTTCCGCGTCCATAGAAAGGCATTCCCAGAGTGAGTTTGTTGATCGGAATCCCTGCTTTCACATGCGCATCGACCGATTCGTCGCCGTTCATCCATCCCGAATTTTCCGAGCGATACAGTGCAGCATGGTGTTTTGGCGCCGACCCAATGTCGTATGTCATTATGTTCACAAAATCCACATATGGTTCAACAGCCTTAAAATCAATATATCCGGCGCCGGCATTGGATGCCAGCGTGAGCATTTTGTCTGCGCCCGTAACACTGCGTATTTCCCGCATCAGTAACGTAAAATTCTCAGTATCATCGGGAGACGAAGATATTTTAGCCATCGATGACGTCGGAAATTCCCAGTCAAGGTCAACGCCGTCCAGCGCAAATTCGTCAATCACTCTTTTACAGTCGGCAGCAAACGCCTTTCTGTTAGCCTCATTCGCCGCCATTTCGCTGAATCTGCCGCTGCCCCAGCCACCGATCGAAAGCAATACTTTCAACGATGCTTTCCGTTCCTTCAAGCCGACAATCGTTTTCAGACGTTCTTCCTTGTCTATCCTGATCCCGTCGAATGTGGAATTCACGTGTCCGAAGGCATAATTGATATGCGTAACGTATTCGGGGTCAGGGATAATGTCGCTCCACGACGTTACATACGCAAGTACTACACGTTGCCCCTCCTTAGCCTCCTGCGCAAAACACAGATTGCCCGCAAAAATTGCAAATAAGATAATATAAATCCGTTTCATCTCCGTTTAATTTATTGGATAATAATCAATTAATTTTCATTTTACTTAATCTTTCCGACGGTAAATTTAGTGAAAAAATTGACAAAAAGGCGAAATCTTATTTTGAGGGGAGGAATTTAAATTAGCACATGTATGGGTGATATGCAAAAGTCCCGCAGGGACAACACTTTATTAACCGTAGATGGAGCGAAGCGGAATCTACGGAAAAAACTACACACTGGAAAGTCCCGCAGGGACGACACTTTTTGTTGCGGCGTATTCAAGTGTCGTCCCTGCGGGACTTGGAGGGGTGTATCGCTCTATCCGCAGGCTAAAGCCTACGGTTAATAAAGTGTTGTCCCTGTGGGACTTTTTACGCATGCGACAATTTGAAATGCAAGTTCGACGCAGTCAATTAAAAATCAACGTAGTCAAATGCACCTAATTTTGAGAGGCTAAGAAAAATATTCGGTGCCGAAATCAAAACATAATCGCTTTTACTTGAAATTTTGCAGCTTACACAGATTGAAATAAGCCGTTTGTTTATCCGTAAGTTCCTCGTGCGTACCTTGTTCGATTATTTTTCCGGCTTGAATCACAACAATACAATCGGCATTGCGTATAGTCGAAAGTCTGTGAGCTATAACGATGGAAGTTCTGTTTTTCATCAAGTTGTATAATGCGTCCTGCACAAGCCGTTCCGATTCGGTATCCAGCGCCGAAGTAGCCTCATCCAGAATCAGTATCGGCGGATTGCGCAAAACGGCGCGAGCAATGGCTAAACGCTGTCGCTGACCGCCCGACAAACGATTCCCTCTGTCTCCGATAAAAGTATTGTAACCGTCTTCCAATTTTACGATAAACTCGTGAGCATTTGCTATTTCCGCCGCTTTGCGCACGTTTTCTTCCGTCGCTTTTTCCCAGCCGAAGGCAATATTATTGAAAACCGTGTCGTTGAACAGTATAGACTCCTGACTGACGATTCCCATTAAACTGATCAGCTCTTTCGGCTGATAATCTTTGATATTGACGCCGTCCAGCTTTATTTCTCCGCCCGTTACATCATAAAAGCGCGGGATTAAATCGGCTATGGTCGATTTTCCGGCTCCCGAATGTCCCACCAAAGCGCAGGTTTTCCCTTTCGGGATGGTTAACTGCACATTATGAAGAACTTCACTGCTCTTTTCGGAGTAATAAAACGACACGTTGCATAACTCGATTTTATCCTTAAATTCGCTTATAGACAGAGGTTTTGTGTTTTTGAGAATATCAACCGGATAATCGACAACCTCGAATACCCTTTGGGCGGAAGCCATACCTTTTTGAATTGATGCGAAAGAGCGCGTAAAATCTTTTATGGGGATTAAAATATTATAATACAATGCAATATAGACAATAAATCCGGATGCGCTCATATTCAGACTTCCGCCCAACACCAGCCTGCCGCCGAAATAGACTATCGCAAGCACAGTGGCAACACCGAGAAATTCCGATATCGGAGAAGCCATTTCCTGCCGGTTGGCTACCTGCTTCGATGATTTCCTGTAGTTTTCGTTCGCGTTTTCGAATTTGCCGAGCACATATTTCTGAGCATTAAATGCTTTGATTATTCTCATCCCCGAAACGGTTTCTTCGATGATACTCATTATATCAGCCTGATGCATCTGAGCTATTCCCGCGTCCCGTTTCAGTTTTCGCGCCAGCCTGCCTATTAAAAAAGCCGACAGGGGAGCTGCAATTAGCGAAAATATAGTCAGTTGATACGAAATGTAAAACAAAACCGCCATGTTGCCCGCAATCATTATCGGCTCTTTGAAAATCACCTGAAACGAGTTCACTATACTGTTTTGCACTTCTCCTATATCGTTGGAAAGCGTGGACATAAGGTCGCCTTTCCGTTTTTCGTTGAAGTAAGCCACATGCAGTCCGGTTATTTTGCCGAAGATGGTGCTTCGCATGTTTTTCAGAACATAAACACGCATCGACACTAAAGTGCGTTGTGCCAGATATTTGAACAAATTGGCAAAAAATGAAGCTATCAGCACCGAGAGGCAAACAATGGCAACAGTCCCGTTCGTACCCCACGAAACATTTATCCTGTACAGAAAATTGTAAAAAAGACTCTTGAAATATTCCGCGTCGGCAAGCGAAAATCCGGAGGTATCGATGTATGTCAGAGGTTTTTTCTCAAATATGATTTCCAGTATGGGCAGTATCAGTATGAAATTCAAAATGCCGAAAATCATTCCCGGAATTATGAACGCCATGTAGCGAGGCCAGAAGCGGGAATAAGGTTTCGCAAAGGCTACGATGCGGAAAAACAAGTTTTTATCCATTTATTTTTTATTCGGTTTTTTCGGAATTATTTTATCTCCTCGTAATCAACATATTCTCCCACGTCCTCTTTGATTTTTTTATCCCGTGCAGGCTGTTTGTCGATATGCACATCGCCCTGTTTGCGGGTATTATGTCGAGTTTTTGCCTTACCTGTCGGTTTGCCGTTCGTCAAATTATCGAAAAACGTACGCGCAAAATATCCCATAACCATCCTGAACAGCCACGACAGGATAACCAATATCAGTATAATTTTAAGTAAAATCCCCATTTAATATACATTAAACATATTATAATACAACATAATAACGTCGGATTCAAGCATAAATCCGACTTCAAATTTAATCAAAATTTGACAAACGGGAATAAAATGTCCGTCAAAATCGGGAATATTGCCCGTTTTCGACGGCAAAAAGGCATTTTTGAGCTTATTTTTGCGGCGGATTTTCGACTTTCTTCGTCTTGAAGTAAATATCATATTACCAGTAAAATACACAGCAGGATTCGACAAGCGCCGAAATTATTTGGAAAGATTATTTGTTGTTTTCGTGATTTTGTGATACTTTTGTACGCAAATTAAATTGCTACGAAATTTGGGTCGGATACTAAATGCTTAAAGATA
>JAISSE010000316.1 GCA_031273285.1 Prevotellaceae bacterium | reverse complement strand
ACAAAGTTAAACAGGAGTCTGTCGCGAATATCTAAACGAGCGCGGTAGAAACCTGTATTGACCATCTTACGGACGTCCGCACTTTTGAAATCGCCCGTTTGCAGTTGCTTGAGCGTTTTTGAGAATGTTTTTTCTACTGATTTTATATTTAAATCGCTGTGATGTAATATGTCAAACATTTTATATAAATTATTATTCCGTTTTTTTTACAGGTGCAAAAGTACAAAAATAATTGGGAATTGAAAATTGGACACGCATAGGGTGTACGACAAATCAGCGCAACCGAATTTATTCACTTTCGCATTTCAAATGCATTATTTCAAAAAAGATTATTATCTTTACATCAGTATTAATTAAATTATATTTTTAATAATGAGAAGGTTATTTTCAATTTTATCTGTGTTTTTGTTGTTTTTCGCGTGCGACAACGCTCCTTCGTATAAAATAACAGGACAAATTTCGTCCGATTCGATGAACGGACAAACAATTTATTTGGACAATTTCCTGTGGTATGTGCAGGCGTCGAAACAAAAATCATTTGATTCGACCGTCATCAAAGGGAAAACGTTTGAGTTTAAGGGCAAAACGGACTCTTCGTACATGGCGTTTCTGACTGTCGGCGGTCGTCCCTTGACGATGGTTTTCGTCGAAAACGGCATTATCAAAGTCGAAATCCCTGCCGACGACGACCCCGATAAAAGTATTGTGTCGGGAACCAAATTGAACGACCTGTTTAAGTTGTACAACGAAAGTATGGAACCAACCAAAAATAAGCTGACCGAATTGCAGCAATATGCCGTATCTCAGCAGGATACGCCCGAACTGGAACTTGAAATAGAAGAAAAATTCAAGGCTGTGCTGGAAGAAATGTTGCAGGTTTCCGTTAAATTTCTTGAGGAAAATCCGGGAACTCTTCTCTCCGCTTATATCCTGATGAATGCAATATCTTTGGAAATCAGTACGGAATCGATGCTGGACGCTTACAATAAACTTGATGAAAGTGTGAAAAACAGCGTATTCGGGAAACTCATAGGGAGAGAAGTCGAAAAACTTAAAGTCAAAGACTTGGAAGTCGGAGAAATGTTTCGCGATGTAACACTGAAAACGCCCGACGACAAGGATATTTCGATATCCGATTATGCGGGAAAAGGGAAATATGTTCTTCTGGATTTCTGGGCTTCATGGTGTGGACCGTGTCGCGCCGAAAATCCCAATGTAGTGGCTTTGTATAAGGAATACAAGGACAAAGGATTCGAAATAGTAGGGATTTCCCTGGATACCGACAAAGATGCATGGATTAAGGGAATCAAGGACGACGGGATTACCTGGCCCCAGATGTCGGATCTCAAAAGAGGAAATTCCGAAGCTGCTGCGAAATACAAGGTTCGGGGAATCCCTTTCACCGTATTGCTGGACAAAGACGGAAAAGTGCTTGAAACAGGTTTGAGAGGTCAAGCCCTCAAAGACAAACTTAAAGCATTGATTCCGTAAAATTTTGACATTTAACTCACAAGGCAGATTAGCAAATAGTCTGCCTTTTTTAAATAACTGTTTTTTAATAATTTATGATTGATCTAAATAATATAGAGGTAGCGTTCAAAATAAAAAGCGATAAAGAGCTTCGAAACGCAAAATTTTTATTCTCCATGATAAAACATCGGTTTATCGTTCGTACTCTGGGTTTTATGAGTAATTTGGCTTTGAAGATAAAATTTCCGATTTCGTGGATAGTGAAGCCAACTTTGTATCGGCATTTTGTTGGTGGAGAAACAATTGAAGAATGTTTTCCGGCAATGAACCGAATGGCGGAGGAGAATGTCAAGTCCGTTCTGGATTTTTCAATCGAAGCGGTGGAGAAAGAGACCGAAATAGACAGGACTTTTCAGGAATTGAAACGTTCCGTCATAAATTCGGGACAGCACGCGGCTATACCTTTCAGCGTATTCAAACCCACAGCATTAACAACGGATAATGTCCTGAAAAAAGTATCTTTCGGCGAACCTCTGACTGCCGGCGAACAGCTGTCATACAACAATTTTCTGCAACGTTTTGACGCCCTCTGCGCCGAAGCGGTCAAAGCCGGTAAACCGATAATGGTCGATGCCGAAGACTACTGGTTTCAGAAAGCCATCGACGATGTTACGGAGGATATGATGCTGAAATACAATAAAGAAACGGCTGTCGTATACGCCACTCTGCAAATGTATCGCCATGACAGGCTTGACTACCTGCGGCATCTGCTGGAATTTTCGAAGCAGCACAATATAATTATAGGTATAAAGTACGTGCGCGGGGCATATATGGAAAAGGAACGCGCAAGAGCATCGGCAGGAGGCTATCCTTCACCGATATATCCCACAAAAAATGACTGTGACAATGCTTTTAACGAGGCGCTTAGGATATCGGTGGAAAACTGCGACAGGATACATGTTTTCTGCGGAACACATAACGAAGAAAGTATTCTCGCTCTCATGAAATATATGAGTGAGAAGGGATTGCCCAATGACTGTCCGACCATTTACATGGCGCAGCTGTACGGCATGAGCGACAATCTGAGTTTCAATATTGCAAAAGCAGGATATAACGTTGCAAAATATCTGCCCTACGGAAAAGTACGTAACGTGCTTCCCTATCTGGTGAGAAGAGCCGAAGAAAACTCTGCCATAGCAGGGCAGACTACCAGAGAGTTGATAATGTTGAGACAGGAACTGAAGAGACGAAAATCGTTGAAATAACTGTTGGCGGCATGACGCCGGCAAACAGTCCGTTTAACCGCAAGGAATATAAAGGGTTTTCGCAGATTATTATTTATTTGATAATATGACGTTTATTATAATCGTTTCTTTTATTTATCTGCGTAAATCCTTAAAATCCGCGTCATCTGCGTGCTTTTGAAACAGCCTCGTCCGAAAAGATCAAAGCCAACGGATTCAAGTCATATCCGCTTCAACTCTCCACAAGCCCTGAATACCCGAACTTTTGGAGGAGTCCTGTTATATCCGCATATCCGGAACGGAATACCTTTCGATATTTCCTGTCGTTCAGTCAATTAATAGTAGTACAATAATGTTACTACTATCCCGATAACAACTTGAACAAGTACTATT
>JAISSE010000186.1 GCA_031273285.1 Prevotellaceae bacterium | reverse complement strand
CCGCAAAGGTACGACAATTTTTTCAATTGCAAAAAAACAGTTATTTTTGAGGCAAATTTTCAAGGTATAAAGGCATGAAAATAACGAATGAAATATTGGACGAGGTTTTGAGGTTTCTTGAAAAACAGGATGACGAAACAACCCTTAACGGCATGGGTAAAAAATTTTCCGAATCGGACACGCTCAGGATAAAAGAACAGTTAAAAGACTACATATTTACCTCAAACAAATGGACATATGGGGATAATGTGTTTTTCCGGCTGAATAACATCGGTTTCGAGTTTATAAAACAAGGCGGCTTTGCAAAGCAGGCAAAACGAAAAACAAATGAAGACAGAAGATTGACAAGAGAACTCGAATATTATACGGTATTCAAAGTATTTTCAATCGCCGCTTTGACGGTTTCAATAATATCCCTGTTGTTTGCGTTAGGAGTTTTTAAGCAGTAACAGCACCAGAATCACATCGACAACCATTCCTATAATTGCCGCCAAGAGACCCCAATTTAACGCGCTGTCTCTCGTTGTTTCTATTTTACGTTTTAACTCTTCCGTTGTCATAATCCGCACATTTTTGCGACAAAGATAATCATTTTGACACAAAAGCCGGCAAAAACTCTTTTTTCCTGCAAAATCACCGTTTTACCGGTTGAAAATATTCAGTTCATCATCCATTTCCGACCTGAATTTCTCAAATTTTTGACGGATATTGCCGATTATTTCATCCTGTTTCAGTCTGGTATAGCGAGGGAAGCCTATCCCCCTGAAGAGCCATTCGGCGGAGATGCCGTATTCCTGCACCAGAAGCACCACCTGCGCAAGCGTGGGCGAACGCAGCCCCTTTTCGATGCTGAAAAGGTTTGTGTACACGATACCTGTTTTGCCGCAAAACTCCCGGCGGCTTACCCCTTCGGCTCTCAGCATCTCGAACGCCTGCAAATATCGGGCTGTTAAATCTTTTGTTATTGCCATTCTGTCCGGCATATTTTTATAGGGAACTCCTAAAAACTTGATTTTTCAAGGCAGACAAGATTTTTAAACCGGAGTTTACTAATGTAAATGAGGATTTAAAAATTGAAGTCGAACGCCGAAAAAGCAGTTTTTAGGAGTTCCCTTATATTGATTAACAGTATTTCATCCTGTTATTTGTTTACCTGAATCCGCAGCGGTACTGCGTTCCTGACTTTTCCGAGTCTCTCTCTTAGCACTTCGTTTTCGTGCTTCAAAGCTCCTGTCTGTTCATACAGCCAACTTATTTAGTCTGTTGCCTTTTCGTACAGTTCTTCATATGAAACCATACCGGACGGAACGGGTGCGGCTTCCGGCACTTCGCCCTCGCCCGTAAACTGCCATTCCGCTTTCCGTCGGTTTCGTGTCCGCTTTCCGCTCCATATTTGTCGAAAAACTGTTGCCGATTTGATGCGGTTGCCCCGAAAAAACGGAAAATTTATGCGTTATCTCGAAAAATGATGTAAATTTGCACAAAAATTGTGCGCAAGTCATGTTAAAAGAATTAAATGTTGAAAATTATGCGTTGATAGACAAGCTAAACATCAGTTTTTCAGAAGGTATGAGCATTATTACCGGAGAAACGGGAGCGGGAAAATCAATTTTGCTGGGCGCCCTGTCTCTCGTTTTGGGTGGTCGCGCCGATTCCAATGTGCTTAAAAACACCGAACAAAGCTGCATTGTGGAAGGAATTTTTCATATTCAGGGCTATGGACTGGAGCCTTTTCTGGAAGAAAACGACATTGACTACGACCCTGATTTGATTATCCGAAGAACGATTAATTCCGCAGGCAAGTCAAGAGCGTTTATAAACGATACTCCCGTTAATGCGGCTATAATCAGAGATATATCTCACAGATTGCTTGATATACATTCGCAGCATCAGAATCTGTTACTGTCGAGCAGTAAATTTCAACTGTCTGTGATAGACGCGGTAACGGAATTTGGAGACCTGAAGGGCGAATATCTTAAATATTTCAATACCTATAAAGCAGAAGATAAAAAGCTGGAAGATTTGCTCGCCCGCAGCGCCAGGGCAAAAGAAAATTATGACTATATAAAATTCCGGTTTGAACAGTTGCAGCAGGCAAATCTCAAAATAGACGAGCAGAATGAACTGGAAGCTGAAATACAGGAACTTTCGAATATGGAGGAAATCAAAGCCGGATACGAAAAATTGACGGCGCTTTTGTCGAATGAGGAAATATCCGTCGTAAACATGCTGAAAGAATCGCAAAACATTCTGAACCGACTGTCCAAAGTCCATTCATCGTCGAACGAACTTGCCGACAGACTGGAAAATACTCTGGTCGAAATCAAAGACATATTCGAAGAAACAAGCCGCATAAATGATGCTCTGAACATCAATCCCGAACGATTGGCTGTTGCCGAAAATCGTTTGAATATCATATACGATTTACAGCAGAAGCATCATGTCGGAACAATTCGGGAACTGCTTGAAATACAAAATAGTTACGACAATTCGCTGCTTGAGATGGAAAATTTCGATGAAACAATATCCGAAACTCAAAAGGCTGTAAACTACAATCTTGACAAAGTAAAAGAAATATCGCTGCAAATTTCGGCTTTAAGACAAAAAACAATTCCGTCAATTGAAAAACATGTTTCGACACTGCTCAAATCATTGGGGATGCCCAACATCGTGTTTCAGGTGGAATTAGCATATAATGAGCATTTTTCGCAGGATGGAGCCGACAGTGTAACATTCCTGTTTTCCGCGAACAAAGATATGCCTCCGAGAGAAATATCGAAAGTTGCTTCGGGCGGGGAGATGTCGCGTTTGATGCTGGCTCTCAAATCGCTGTTAGTGAAAGGCACTGATTTGCCGACAATTATTTTTGACGAAATAGACACCGGCGTATCGGGCGAAGTGGCTGATAAAATGGGAGATATCATCAGGGAATTGTCGAAAAAAGC
>JAISSE010000171.1 GCA_031273285.1 Prevotellaceae bacterium | reverse complement strand
CTTGAGTCGAAATACACTCATGAAAAAGAGTATCTGCAGGCGGTGCACGAAGTGCTTGAGTCTATCGAAGACATTTACAATCAGCATCCCGAATTTGAAAAGGCAAAAATAATCGAAAGGATTGTCGAGCCGGACAGAATTTTCACCTTTAAAGTTCCCTGGCAGGACGACAGAGGCGAAATACACATCAATACAGGCTACAGGGTGCAGTTTAACAATGCGATAGGTCCCTACAAGGGCGGGTTAAGGTTTCACCCTTCGGTAACACTGTCCACCCTGAAATTTTTAGGTTTCGAGCAGACCTTCAAGAATGCTCTGACAACCTTGCCGATGGGTGGCGCCAAAGGAGGTTCGGATTTTAATCCGAGAGGAAAATCGGACGCCGAAGTGATGCGTTTCTGTCAGGCATTCACCACGGAACTTTGGCGGCATATCGGACCCGATACCGATGTCCCTGCCGGAGATATCGGCGTGGGTTCGCGCGAAATAGGCTATATCTACGGATGGTACAGGAAACTTGCGCGCGAAAATACGGGAGTGCTCACAGGCAAGGGAATGAGCTGGGGCGGTTCTCTCGTTCGTCCCGAAGCGACAGGATTCGGAGGCGTGTATTTTGTCGAGCATATGCTGCAACGGCACGGATTAAGCATTAAGGATAAGACCGTTGTTGTATCGGGATTCGGCAATGTCGCCTGGGGCGCGGCGCTGAAAGCCACCGAACTTGGAGCGAAAGTCATTGCAATCTCCGGTCCCGACGGATATATTTACGACAAATCCGGTCTGAACAGGGAAAAAATCGACTATATGCTTTATCTTCGGGCAACTTGCAACGATGTTGTCGGACCATATGCGGAAGAATTTCCCGAAGCCGTATTTGTCGCGGGCAAAAAACCGTGGGAACTGAAATGCGATATAGCCCTGCCCTGCGCCATACAAAACGAGCTTGACGGCGACGATGCCCGGCAACTCATTGACAACGGGGTAACCTGCGTTGCCGAAGTATCGAACATGGGATGCACGCCCGAAGCTGTGGCTTTGTTAATCGGGGAAAAGAAATTATACGCTCCGGGGAAAGCCGTCAATGCGGGAGGAGTGTCGGTTTCAGGGCTGGAAATGACGCAAAACGCAATGAAACTGAACTGGACGGAAGACGAAGTTGATGCAAAATTAAAAATGATTATGCGGAACATCCACGAATCGTGCGTCAAATACGGAATCCGGCAGGACGGATATGTGGATTACGTCAAGGGAGCGAATATTGCAGGATTTATGAAAGTTGCCCGCGCAGTCCTCGAACAGGGACTGTGCTGACGGGGTGCGGTTTTCGTATTTGTGCAGTAAAAAAATCGTGTTATGGACAATTTCGACGAGGTACTTTGTAAAATAATTCTGGACAACAGGAGAGTGATTATACCTGATATCGGGGCGTTTATCAATAATGCTTCCGAGGGAAACATCGTATTTTCGCCGTTATTGAAATCTAACGACGGTTTTTTGGAAGACGAAATACAAAAGGATATTGCCGATCCCGCGGATTTTGTAAAAAAATATGCCGAAAATATTATCGCGGAAATCAAAAAGAGGCAGCGTTACAATATCGCGGGATTGGGATACTTTTTTACGGACGAAAACGGATGCATCCGGTTTGCTTTCGATGAACCCGAAGATGCCGCCGTTCACGGGCGACCTGCCGCGTACCGTTCCGAAAAGAAAGGGAAGAACGGCAGATTCGGACTCGTTGTCGCTTTGATATGTCTGTGTTCGCTTGCCGTCGGCTGTCTGTTTTTTTTCCTGTTCGGAAAATTCAACGCGGATGACCGCTTCGACTCATCGGATTTTCGGACGGAAAAGCCCGACAATCAGTTTGTGATTGCGGATGAATCCGACCGTGACGACGAAACGGAGATTTTGCAGCCCTCTAATCAAATCAATCTGAAATATCATGTTATTGCAGGCTGTTTTGAGGAGAAAAGCAATGCAAATAATTTTGTAAGGCAATGTATAAAAATGGGTTATGATAAATCCGAAATACTTCCCTGCATAGGTCATTTGCATCCTGTTTCAATCGGTAATTTTGCCTCGCACGACGAAGCTCTGAACCGTAAACAGGAATATGACAGGCGTTTCGGAGAAAATTCATGGATTTATAAGATGAAATAATTGAAACACCCATGACAAAAGAAATAAAAGTAGACACACAAGGGGGGATGATTATGTACCAAATACATTGTATGACGGTTTTGATGTCGAAGACATCATATGTTTATAGAAAAAAGATGTTGTGTTTCAATTCGACCCCTTCGGGGTCGCACAACAGCGGCATACATTTTTTCTATAAACATTTGACCTCTTCGAGGTCGAATTTCATATCCCGTATAAGTATCTATCATGTATTAAATATTAATAAAATGAAAATTATAAACAGATGAATTGAAACACCCATGACAAAAGAAATAAAAGTAGACACACAAGGGGGAATGATTATGTACCAAATACATTGTATGACGGTTTTGATGTCGAAGACATCATATGTTTATAGAAAAAAGATGTTGTGTTTCAATTCGACCCCTTCGGGGTCGCACAACAGATGCGTACATTTTTTCTATAAACATTTGACCTCTTCGAGGTCGACTTTCGTATTCCGTATAAGTATATATCATGTATTAAATATTGATAAAAATGAACAGTATAAACATATGAAATAAAATGAACGATGAAACTTTTTCCGATAAAACTTAGAGGCGACAGAACGATTTGGATTCTCCTGTTCACGCTTGTTGCCATATCAATATTGTCCGTCTATTCAAGCACATACAAGCTGACAATGAGGACGGGAAATCTGACCGAGGCGATTACGAGGCATGTGGTTTTCCTGTTTGTGGGTTTTGTATTTATTTATGTCCTGCATAATATATCGATAAATTTTTATAAGCGAGTTGTTCCTTTAGCCCTGATTGGCATTACAATTTGCTTAATATTAGTGCTTCTCACGCCGGGTGAAGGTACCAAACGCTGGCTTTTCAGCCGAAGTTTTCAGCCTTCGGACATAGCAAAAGTCGTCATGGTGGTTTATCTGGCAAAAGTCCTGAGCGATGGTTTCGGAGGAAGTATCAAACAGTTTTTCTGGAGGGTGATTTTTCCCATAATAATCGTATGCGGGCTGATTATCAACGGACACACATCCAATGTGGCGATAATCGGAGTAACTTCGATGTTAATGGTATTCATGGGGGCGGGGAACAGGAAATATCATGTTGCAAGCACCCTGTTTGTATTTATCGTGCTGACTGCCTATCTGTTGTTTTATAAAGACCTTGGACGCGGAGAAACATCCTCAAACAGATTAAATGTATGGATTACAAATGCTTTCCGTTCTTCGGACAAACAACAGGAAACGGACGATAAAGACAAAGCGAAAAAAACCGGCGGCAATTACAGTCAGGCGGAAACAGCGCGATATGCAATAGTTGCCGGAGGAT
The DNA here is from genome assembly GCA_031273285.1 of Prevotellaceae bacterium. Classification (GTDB taxonomy): domain Bacteria; phylum Bacteroidota; class Bacteroidia; order Bacteroidales; family UBA932; genus JAIRLF01. The sequence goes on along the minus strand of JAISSE010000171.1, from coordinate 936 downwards.
TTTTACGGATAGCGCCGGGGAAAAGCGTTTACCGGAAAACTCTGTCGGAGGCTCATAACGATTATATTTTTGCCATGATTGTCGAGGAATACAGTCTGTTTGGCGGAATGCTTGTAATAACAGTATATCTTATGCTGTTTCACAGGATTTTACTTGTCATCAGGAAATGCAGCAAGCCTTTTCCCTCGCTGCTCCTGTCGGGATTGCTTGTTTTGCTTATGTTGCAGACATTCATCCACATAGGCGTGTCAGTAGGCGGATTGCCCGTTATCGGACAGAATTTGCCGATGATAAGTACCGGAGGAACTTCGATTATCATTACATGCATGGCTTTCGGTATGATTCTCGCAGTGAGCAGGGTTACCGAAGAAAAAGACAGGATAAACGCAAAAGAACAAAACAGAGGAACTGTGGTATGACAAACAGAGCATATTTTATAGGTATCGGCGGAATAGGAATGAGCGCAATAGCAAGATTCTATAAACATGAAGGTTACGAAGTCGCCGGATATGACAAAACCCCTTCGGATTTAACCGCCGAACTGGAAAACGAAGGAATAAGCATACATTTCGACGATTCGACCGGCGCGATTCCCGAACAGTTTCGCAACAAAGAAACTCTCGTGATATATACGCCCGCAATTCCTGCCGACAGCGCTGAACTTAACTGTTTTCGCGAAATCGGCAACAAACCCGTAAAACGTTCTGCCGTCCTGGGAATGATTGCCAAGGGCAAAAAAGTTCTTGCCGTCGCGGGTACGCACGGAAAAACGACCACTTCGACTTTACTGGCTCATATTATGACCGTAGCATCAAGCGGTTGCACGGCTTTTCTCGGAGGTATTTCAAAAAATTACAACAGCAATCTCGTACTTTCCAAAAGCGACCGGCTGGTTGCCGAAGCCGACGAATACGACCGTTCGTTTTTGCAGTTATA
>JAISSE010000109.1 GCA_031273285.1 Prevotellaceae bacterium | reverse complement strand
CGGCAATGCGCTAATATTTGTCCTCCGGCGAAGCGAGTATCATTTCCGCGAGCGCGTTTTTTGCGCGGAAAAGCTGCGTTTTGACGGTGCCCATCGGGATATTGAGTTCCGCGGCAATTTCTTCGTAGGCATATTCCTTGAGATACCTTAATTCTATCAATATCCGGTATTTGGGCTTCATGGAAGCGATGTATGTCATCAATCTTAACTCATCCTGCTGGCGTATCATGTTTTCTTCGGGATTTGGAGTTCCCGAATACAGGGTGCTTTCGTTTATCGAAGCATCTTCGTCGGGACCGTAATTGATGTGCAGAGCGTTGTTTAACTTCCGTTTTCGAACAAAATCAATCGTACAGTTTTTAGCTATCCTGTAGAGCCATGTACTGAATGCGTACTGTTCGTCATATTTGTCCAGATTCTGAAAAGCCTTGTCGAACGCTTCCAGCGTGAGGTCGTCGGCATGTGTTTTGTCCCTGACCATTTTCAGGATATAATAGAAAATATTATCGCGATAGCGCGATAGTAAACGGCTGTACGCTTTCTGGTCTTTGTTCAAAGCCTTGCGGACTAATTCCTGGTCGGTATCTTTGGGCATTATTCTATTGTTGATAAAGTTTCCAAATAAAAATCTTCTTTTGCTCTCATCACTTGTTCTTCTTCCGGCGATTTGTCCCCGTATCCGCATAAATGCAGTACTCCGTGATACATAACTCTGCTTAATTCATGGCTGAACGAAACTCCGAATGTTTCGGCATTTTCGCTCACACGTTCGACACTGACGAAAATATCGCCGGAAACGATATCGCCGACCGTGTAGTCAAAGGTTATCACATCCGTATAGTAGTCATGACCGAGGTGTTTTTTGTTTATCTCGAGCAGAAAATCATCCGTACAAAAAATAAAACACACATTGCCGGCTTTCCTGTTTTCCGTCTCAATCAAACTCTTTATCCGCACTTTGGCAGACTGTTTTTTTCCCTTGAACGGGACAGCTGCTCCTTCACTGTAAAATCGAATCATTCCTGCAACCCCGCGTTTATTTTCCCGATTCTCCTTGCATGCCTTCCGCCGTCGAACGAAGCGGACAGAAACGTGCAGACAATTTCTTCGGCTTCTCCGTTTGTCAGGAAATGCGCCGGTAACACACACACGTTGGCGTTGTTATGCTTTCGGGCAAGCGCTGCTATCTCCTTATTCCAGCATAACGCCGCCCTGACGCCCCTGTGGCGGTTCAAAACCATACCTATCCCGTTACCGGAATAACATATCGCAATTCCACAGTCATGTTCCCCGTTGTCAATAGCTTTGCCGAGCGGATGCCCGAAATCGGGATAATCGACGCTGCTGTCGGAGTCGGTTCCGTAGTCCGTAACCTCATAACCGCGTTCCCTCAAACGCTCCGCAAGATAAGTCTTCAGCCCGTATCCCGCATGATCCGAAGCTATTCCCGCTCTGATTTTTTCAATCTTTTCCACTGTTCCGTCTTCCATTTCCCCAACGTTCTCCTATATAATCAAGCAATTTAAGCGCTTCTTCGGGATTGTTTTCCGTTACAAGTTTAAGTCTTGTCTCTTTAAAATCAGGCAATCCTTTAAAATAGGAACTCAAATGTCTTCTCATTTCCAATACTCCGATTCTTTCGCCTTTTACTTCCACCGACTTGAGAAAGTGCATTTTTGCAATCTTCACTCTTTCATCAACATCCGGTTCGGGCAAAAGCACTCCTTTTTCAAGATAATGCTTGATATTCCTGAATATCCACGGACATCCGTATGTTGCCCGTCCAATCATAATCGCATCTACTCCATACATTTCGAAACGTTCTTTTGCAATTTCGGGAGTATTCACATCCCCGTTACCTATAATCGGGATATGTATCCTCCTGTTTTTTTTAACTTCGCCCGTCAAAGTCCAGTCTGCCGCGCCTTTATACAACTGGCTGCGGGTGCGTCCGTGAATTGTCAGAGCGGCAATACCCGCGTCCTGCAATCTTTCCGCCAGTTCGGATATTATCAGACTGTTTTCATCCCAACCCAAACGGGTCTTGACTGTTACGGGGATATTAACGGCATTTGCTATCCGCCGGCTCATCTCCACCATTTTGTCGGGTTCCCGCATCATTCCGGAACCGGCGCCCCTGCCGGCAATTTTTTTTACGGGACAACCGAAATTTATATCAATCAAATCGGGACGCGCCTGCTCTGCCAGTTTCGCCGCTTCGACCATCGGCTCTATCAAATGACCGTATATCTGTATCCCTACGGGACGCTCGTCATCGCTGATTTTCAGTTTCTCCAGCGATTTCCGCGCATCGCGTATCAAACCGTCGGAAGAAACGAACTCGGTATATACCATATCCGCTCCAAACTGTTTGCACATATATCTGAACGAAGGATCCGTAACATCTTCCATAGGAGCTAAAAATAACGGATTATCTTCAAAATCAATACTTCCTATTCTCATGTACAAACAATTTTCAAACCGCAAAGGTAATATTTTTATTTGATAATTCAATTGTCAGGATAACGAAAGGGAAGCGGAAAAAAGGTCTTTTCACAGGATTTGAATGTAGTGAATAACGAATAACGAATAGAGAAGGTCAGCTGACGCTGATTTTTACAGAATTAACAGAATGAATAAGATAAATAATTTTACGAGATTAACAGGATTTACAGGATTGTCAATCATGCGTAGATTCGTCGGCGATTGCCCTGAAAGTAAGTAGGATGTCCGCGCATACCCAGGCAGGGTCGGAACAAACTGCGGCAACAATTTTCCGGATTGTCCATTATTCACTGTCCACTGCTCACTGTCCACTGTTTCTCATGAAGACAATCGACAATGTCGCCATGATGCCCATGGCGAACGGATAATACAGATACGGAACTATTTCCATCGGATTTATGTTTGCGAGACCGGATGCGATAAGAAGTTGCGCCCCGTAGGGAAGCAGTCCCTGTACGAAACACGAAAACGTATCGAGAAGGCTTGCCGTTCGGCGTTTGTCTAACCCAGCCCTGTCGCTTATCTGCCGGGCTATCGGTCCGGTAAGTATAAGAGCGATAGTGTTGTTTGCCGTGCAACAGTTGGTAAACGACACTAATCCGGCAACAGCGCTTTCGGCTTTCCGTTTCGACGAAATGTTTTTGGTCAGTCTGTTCACCAGCCAGTCAATACCTCCGTTATAACGAATCATTTCGAACATGCCGCCCGCCATCAGCGACACAATGATCAGTTCGCCCATGTCCTTCACAATGCCGTTGCTCAGCGCCGCCGCCCATTCCCATACGGTAAATCCTCCGCCGGCAAGTCCGATGACGCCCGACAGAACTATGCCTGCGGTTAGAACCGTTATCACATTAACCCCCGCCAAAGCCGTAACCAGAACAACCATATACGGAATCACCTTTATCCATTCGACGGAGTGCGCTTCCCCGACGGCATTGCTGACGGTATTGAATCCCTGAAAAATATAAATCCCGAGAACAATCAGTGCGGCAGGTAAAACCAGACGGATATTGGCTTTGAACTTGTCTTTCATCCGGCAACCCTGTGTGCGCGTGGCTGCAATGGTCGTATCGGAGATATACGAAAGATTGTCGCCGAACATTGCGCCCCCGACAACCACTCCGAGCATGACGGGGATACCGATACCCGTTTGTGAAGAAATCCCCGCGGCGATCGGAGCCAGAGCCGCGATAGTTCCGCAGGATGTACCCATTGCCATGGAGATGAAACATGCGGCGACAAAAACGCTTGCCATGACAGCTGTTTCGGGTAACAGATACAACACCATATTTACCGTAGCATCAACGGCTCCCGTCGCTTTGGCTGTGCCCGCAAACGCTCCCGCCAGAATAAAGATGACAATCATCAGCAGAATAGTGTCATTGGCGCATCCGCGACAGAATATTTCGATACGGCGGCTCATTTTTCCGCCTTTGGAAAACAGGACGGCTACAGCCGACGCCGCGAGAAAAGCCGCGGATATCGGCATTTTCTGCAAATCGCCCGTAAAGATGAACGTCAGTATGTACAGCAGAAAAAAGACTCCGAGCGGCATTAACGCTTTCCAGTCGGGCAAATGTGTTTCTCTTTCGGTATTCATTATCTTAAATTTTAATTTATTGAAGTTTCCTGTATCATTTGAACGTTTATAGTTTATAGTTCACAGTTCATAGTTCTCCAAACCTTCCTTGTACCGTTTGAAAGCCATGAATATACATTCCGCCATTTTTTGCTGATTGTCCTCGTCCATCAGTACCAGCTCCTCCGTCGGATGCGAGACGAAACCCAGCTCAATCAGAACGCTTGGCGCCGCAGTCAGCCACAGAACGAGAAAACCTGCCTGTTTCACCCCCCTGTCTTTGGTTATGGGACCGTTTTGAAATTCTTCCTGAATCAGTTCCGCCATTTTAAGGCTCTGTTCCATGTATTCGTCCTGTATCGAGCTGAACATTATGTACGATTCGGGATTCGAAGGGTCGAAACCGTCGTACTTGTCTTCATAGCCGTCTTCAAATTTTATGGAACTGTTTTCGAACATTGCAACTTTCATATTGTCTTCCGATTTGTGCAAACCCATGATAAACGTTTCACTTCCCGTAGTTACGGCTCTGGCTTTTTCGTTTTCGACCGAATTTGCATGAATGGAAATAAACAAATCGGCATTATTGCTGTTTGCCAGATTGCTCCGTTCGTCGAAATCGACGAAAACATCTTCTTTACGGGTGTACAGCACTTTGATGTCGGGAAACCATTCTTCGACTAATTGCCCGAATTTAAGCGCAACGGCAAGGTTTACTGTTTTTTCTTTGACGTGTTTACCCACCGTTCCGGGGTCTTTGCCTCCGTGTCCGGGGTCTATCACCAGAGTATGCACGCCTACGGATACCGTTTCGTCCTCATTCTGCGAATAAAGATTAAACGGAATTGTCAGGACTAAAAATAATTTCAACAGTTTCATGCTCCATATCCTTTTAACGGTGCAAAAGTACTAAAATTTATATTAACGGCATCCTCCCTGTGCGGCAAAATACGGGACACCCGTTTAATCCGTCTGTATTTCAATCATATTACAAACCGGAACATGCGGCAAAACATCACTTTTTTTTGTTTCGCGGCTTTTGCATTGCCCCCAAATCGCCGACCGGCAGTTCGAAAGACAGATATGTTTGCAAAGTTTTTACATACCCGTCGAGCGCATTGAGTCCTTTGGGCGTCATTTTGCAGACGGTTCTCGGCATCTTGCCCCGAAAAGTCTTTTGCACAGTGATATATCCCGCTTCGTTCAGTTTGTCGATTTGCACGCTCAGATTGCCCGACGTCGCGCCGGTTTTTTCTTTCAAAAACACAAAATCGGCTTCATCCACGCCCAGCAGCAGCGACATCACTGCCAGACGCAGTTGCGAATGTAGCAACGGGTCAAGTTCTTCAAACATTTTTTTCCGCTTTTTTATTCAGTATATAGCCGGGAATCACAAATCCGACAATCATGCACACGGCTAAAATAAGAAAATGCAAATCGCCGCGTTTCAGGACGCAATAGGTAAACGAACACAGCACGGCGCCCGCCCAAAAGTAAACGGCGCTCCAAAAGAACGGTCTGTAGCGGCACACTTTCGACATTGCAAACTGGGCGATGCCCACCATTATCATGATAACCGGCGTGATAAACAGGGTATAAGTCCATTTGTCGAACGCATAGGACGCCGAAAAGATGACGACCAGCAATACGACGATCGATGTTCCGAATCCCCGCCAAATGGCTTTGATAATGCTGTCGATGTGTGTTTTCACAATCGCGGAACGGTCGATTCCGCGTTTCATAAAATGGTCGACGACCGAAAAAGGTACCATCAGCCACCAAACCATAAACGACTTGTTCCGACACTCTTCCGGCAAAAGATGCAATAATGCGAAATTGGCGACAGCGACAAATGCGACGGTACAGCCGTTAAAAATCATCGTATTGGCGCTGCCCTTTTGAATGTTGTTACGTGCGCGGTCAATCATTTCGCTGATTACCGCCAAACTTTCCTGTTCGGTAAATTTTGTTTCCATTTTTATTGACAATTAAATTAAAAATCACGCCGCAAATGTAGTCAAGTTTATGGAATAAATCAAAAAAAATTGAAAATTGAAAATTAAAAATGCCGGACGACGCATTGCGGGAGAATTGCGGGGGCGACCCTCGCGGTTGTTCGACGGGTTCTTCGCCGCAGCCTCTCCGCCGATAGACGCGGCGCGCCACGTCTCTACGGCGAATCTGCGCATGATTGCCAATCCTGCAAATCCTGAAATAATCTGCCCATTTTATTTTTTTATCCACGAATTTCAAGAATTTTTTTAATTTAGTCGAATTTCAAGAAACGTCAGTTCGGCGTAGCCAATTGGAAAAATTCGAAGGATTTTTTTCCAATCCCGTAAAATCGGTGTGCCCACTCTCAATTCTCAATTTTCCATTGATTAAATTTTCGGCACACTTTTTGATATGAATACAATAAATTAAAATAAATGTATTATGGAATCAAAAATATCAAATAGAGTAAAAGGTCTTCTTCTGTCGGCGGCTGTATCCGTATTTTGCGTGTCGCTGAACGCGCAGACAGAGTGGCCGCTGTCGATGGTTTATGACAATATGACAATACAGGTATTCAAACCGGAGATAGAAAGTTTCAATACGGATAAGATGTCATTCCGGGCGGCGCTGATGCTGACCGAAAAGGACAGCAACGTGTTCGGTTCGATGTGGGCAAATGTAAGTCTGCAAATCAACAAAACCGGCAGAACGGTAACAGTCATCGGTGCAAGCGTGAACGATTTGCGTTTCCCCGACGGGTATGCCGCCGACAGGGAAAGCGGATTGATCAAGCTCATCGAAAGAAATCTTTACAATGTCTCCATCAGGATGGACGACATTCTTGCCGACCTGGAAAACGTTCAGAACGAGCAGTCGATGGTTCGGTCGATGAATAATACCCCGCCGGTGATATACTACACCTCAACGCCTTCGATTCTGATAACCATCGACGGAGAACCGATTCTTCAGCCTTCGGATACGAAAGATGTGGAAATGGTAACAAATTCGCCGTTTATGATTCTTAAATACAGAAATATCTTCTATTTAAGCAACGGTTCGCTGTGGTACGAGTCCGGCTCTCCGCTTGCGGGATGGGAGCCGAAACTGATTGTGCCGAATACGGTCAGTCAGGTTGCCGCATCGTTGAAATCGGACGACGAAGATGTTGTGGAAGAAAATGCCTTCTATCCGCAGGTGATAGTCAGCACGGTTCCCGCCGAACTGATTCAAACCGACGGCTCGCCCACGTTTGCGGCAATACCGAACACCATGATGCTGTATATCACCAATACATCCGACCATATAGTCATGGATATAAGAAGTCAGCTGTATTTTGTTCTTCTGTCGGGCAGATGGTATTCGTCTCCGAAACTTGACGGGAACTGGCAATATGTGGATTCCAACGATTTGCCCGCCGATTTCGCAAAAATCCCCGAAGGTTCCAACAAGGATTTGCTGCTGGCAAGCGTGCCCAACACAAAGGCATCGCAGGATGCGGTGAGAGAATCGCTTGTTCCTCAGGCGGCAATCGTCGACAGAAGCGTTGCAAAAACCGAGATTGTCTACGACGGCGATCCGTATTTCGAAAATATCGAGGGCACGAACATGAGGTATGCGATAAACAGTTCGGGTACGGTTATCCACGAAAACAGCGCATACTATGTTGTCGACAACGGAGTATGGTTTGTGGGTTCAAGTCCGAGAGGTCCGTGGATTGTCAGCGACAGACGTCCGGTTCAGATAAATGTCATTCCGCCCTCGTGTCCCGTCTACAATGTGCGGTATGTTTACATATATCATGCCACTCCCCGTGCGGTTTACGTGGGATATACGGGAGGCTATCTTTCCTCGTATCACGCCGGCAATGTGGTTGTGTACGGAACGGGCTACAGGTATCGTCCGTGGAGAGGACGGTGTTATTATCCGCGTCCCTGTACCTGGGGATACGGCATGACATACAATCCCTGGCACGGCTGGTCGGTACATTTCGTTTACGGTTCGGGATGGTTCGGATATTCCTATCCCCGTACATACTATTCCTATTATCCGTACTATAACTATCGTCCGACCTACAGATACCGAAGCGGATGGTGGGGACCTCCGGTATACCGTCCTCCCTACTGCGTTCCGTATACTCACTATTACGGTCATTATCAGGCACAGATAAGAAGTTCGAGCAGATACAGCATCCGCACGAGCAATGTCAGAGTATCGACTCCGTCGAGAACAAACAATATATATGCGTACAACAGCGGACGCGGCGGCGTTCAATCCACAAGGTCGAGCATACGAAGCAGTTCCGACAGCAGACAGACTCTGACAAGGAGTTACAGCGCACAAGCCAGACCGACCGCCACACCGTCAAGAAGTTCGGCAAGCTCCACGCGACCGTCCGACAACAGCACGCGCAGTTCGTCGAATGCAACGGTACGCAGTTCGTCCGGAACGACAAGGTCGTCGGGTAACAGCGCCGCAAGTTCAACGCCTTCGGGAAGTTCTTCGGTTACGACAAGACCGTCGTCAAGTACGGGAACAAGAAATCCTGCTGCCGGCACGTCTTCTTCCACAACGCCGAGCCGTTCTTCCGGCAGCAGTTCGACGACCACAACGCCAAGCCGCTCGTCCGGAAACAGTTCGACGACCACAACGCCAAGCCGTTCGTCGGGAAACAGTTCGACAACCACAACGCCAAGCCGCTCTTCGGGTTCCGACAATTCGAGTTCGAAAAGTTCATCATCCGGCAGTAGAAGTTCAAATACTTCATCGTCCGGAAGAAGATAAGTAAAAGAGTCGATTAAAATAAAAAGCAGGTTATAAAACAGATTATAATCTGCGTTTTTCTATTAAATCTGCGTGCTTTTGAGATATTTCCGTTTCCGTTTGCCTAAGTTACGCACGTAACTTAGGCATTTCCGTTTTCGTTTGTCCCGGAGACCGGGTCTCCAAGGCTTTTCCGTTTCCGTTTGTCAAATATCCCGGGGATATAAGGCATTTCCGTTTCCGTTTGTCAAATATCCCGGGGATATAAGACATTTCCGTTTCCGTTTGTCAAATATCCCGGGGATATAAGGGCAACTCCTACGGAGTTGGGTGTTTGCCTGCGCCAAATTTCTACGGCGACAAGGGCGTTTGCGGTATTACGACGAAGACGGGACATGTCCCGTCTCTGCAACGACATTGCGGAACAGGACACGCGGAGACGTGGCGCGCCACGTCTCTACAATGCCGAATCGGTAGCGGGGTGATGATGGCAACAGGCAACACCATGACTATCCTTGACGTAGCATGTAGAGACGTGG
>JAISSE010000097.1 GCA_031273285.1 Prevotellaceae bacterium | reverse complement strand
TTATAAAACAAATAACTTGCCGAAACATCGTAAACGCCCTGTTCACTTAATCTTACTTCGATATTGTGTTTGTTTGGGGTTCTCGAAACAAAGGCAATGGAATCGGCTCCGACATTCATATTTTCGGACAGTTTTTCTATTCGTGCCAATGGCTGGTATATGTTTTTTTCGTTTGCGATTTTTTTAGCGACCTGATCGTGAATCGATTGCAGTTTACCGTCTTGAGCGGCATATTTCAGAAATGTTCTGCGCAAGTCGTCGAGACTGTATCCGAATTTTTCTACCACCGGCTCATAGATTCTCATCGAATCTCGATGAAAAACAGAGGATTCGTGGGATGACAGCACAGCGTCGGTAATCTGCATTCGGTAAATTATCTCCGCCAAAGTTTTTTCCGGAATGATCCGGTGCCTTGAACAGGAAACCAACGCGGTAAAAATAAGGACAATACAAACTTTTTTTATCATAGTAAACTAAATATCAATTATTTTCAACTCAACTATTTCTTTATCCGCATGATCGTAAATCCGTTCGACCAGATTTGAAACCCGTTCCATGTCGATATGCGTTTTTTCCAGAATTATGTTTCCGCCCAGGTTTTCCAATTTTTTCAAAACCAGTTTCATGGTTATCTTATTGATATCCATTGATGGAACATATGCGTCGTCTTTGTGGACTGTGTTCACTTCCAAAATTAACCCGCACTTTATCAACGCTTTGATTATAAGGTTCAACGACCTTATCGACAAACCCAATTCCTCCGACAGTCTGGAAGCCGGTTTGGGAGGCTCTCCCAATTTGAAAACATCCGTGATACTTTTTAATACGTATACGGAAAGTATCGTAAAATTGAGATGACTCATATTTTCCTGTTCCGTAAGTTCAAATTCGTAACTGTCAATGTTTTGATAGGCAAACGCAAGTTCGGCTCCGAAAAGTACTATCTGCCAGCCTAATTTGGCGCAAAACAGAAATAACGGTATTGCCGCCAAACTTCCGTATATCGCGTTATATTTCGATATGCTTACCTGTGAATAAATGTAAATCTGTTCAACACAGTAGAATACGGTGCCGGCAAGTATGGCGGTAATCAGTGCGGGAAAAAACCGCACTTTGACATTCGGCATCACCACATAAAGCAGCGTGAATATTATCCAAACAAGAATAATCGGCAAAAGATTAAATATCAAAGGTTTGATTGTCCCCAGAAAAGGAGACTGTTCTATCACCGAATCGAGATAAAACCGAAAAGTTACCGTTATGCTGTTGGACAGAATCAAAAGAAGCGGAGCTATCAGCATGACAGACAGATAGTCCGACAAACGCCGCGCCCACGAACGGTTACGTTTTGCCTGCCAGATTGAATTTAACGCTTCTTCTATCCTTATGAACATGCTCAGCGACGACCACAGCAGCACTCCTATTCCGACTCCCGTAATCCAGCCTCCGCGAGCGTTTTTTATCGCCGATTCGGCATAAAGCAGCAGTTTGTTCACGACTTCGGTCTGGTCGGGAAAAGTTTCCGTAAGCCATTCTCTCAGATACTCTTCGATGCCGAATCCGGAGGAAACGGCAAATACAATTGCGACTATCGGCACAATCGACATAAGAAGATAAAACGATAGAGATGAGGCTTGCAGATTCACCTTCCCGTTGTTAAATTCCCTGAATGTGATGAGCAGAACTTTCAACTGCTTGACCCAAAAGGCTTTTCGTTTGCTTAGTACGCCAATATTCAGATGCCAGATATCGTGCGTAACAAATAAAAAAATTTTAGTGAAAAAATCTCCTGATTTAGACATAATTATTTGTTATATTTGTAGTTATATTTTATTAATTTCGGAACAGGTATTATAAAGCCCTCTCCATGCCGCCCCTCGTTTTTTCATGACGTTTTCCAGATATTCTTTCCAGACGATTTTGTCTTTATCTTCGTCTTTGACAACGGCGCCCTGCAATCCGGCGGCTAAATCTTCGTCGGATATTTTCCCGTTTCCAAAACTTGCCGCCAGAGCCATACTGTTTGTTATCAGAGAAATAGCTTCGGCAGTAGAAATTACTCCGCTTGGCGATTTCAATTTCTGTCTGTCGTCCAAAGTCGCACCCCGCCTCAGTTCGCGAAACACCGTAACAATCTTTTCGACGGCATCGTTCGAGGGAAGCGCCGCTTTCAGCTTGTAGTTCGCCGAAATTTCCCTGACCCTCTTGGAAACAATCGATACTTCCGTCTCCAAATCGGCAGGCGAAGGGAGTACAATAATATTGAACCGCCTTTTCAAAGCCGCCGACATGTCGTTCACTCCTCTGTCGCGGGTATTTGCGGTTGCGATAATGGAAAAACCTCTCGCCGCCGGAATTTCCCTGCCCAATTCGGGAATGGCAATTGTTTTTTCGGACATTATCGAGATAAGCGCGTCCTGAACTTCCGAGGCGCAGCGCGAAATTTCTTCGAATCGGGCAATTGAACCGGTTTCCATTGCCCTGTATATCGGGCTTTTAATCAAAGCTTCGTTTGACGGTCCGTTAGCCAGAAGCATCGCATAATTCCACGAATAGCGGATATGTTCTTCGCTTGTTCCGGCTGTTCCCTGTATCACTTTCGCCGAATCTCCGCATATTGCCGCCGCAAGGTTTTCCGACAGCCACGATTTCGCGGTTCCGGGTTCTCCGGTCAGAAGCAGCGACCTGTCGGTGAGCAGTGTGGCTATTGCAATTTCCACAAGCCTGTTATGCCCCATATATTTGGGCGAAATATCGGTTTTTCCCGATTTGCCGCCGACAATAAATTTCAAAACCGCTCTCGGCGACAGTTGCCAGCCCGCCGGTTTGTCTTCTTTTTTATCCTCGATTCCAAGGGCTTCCAATTCGCTGACATAGAGCAACTCAGCCGGTAATCGCAGGACATCTTTCTTTTCTTCTTCTTTTGCCATTTTCTGAATAATGTCTCCTTTATCGGACATACAAAATTACTCTATTTTGCGATAATAAAAATTTTTTCATACCTTTGAGGCGTTTTTTATTGACCGGCAGGCAAATTTGAAATATTGTTATATGGTACGCTTAAAGACACGATTATTCGTGATATTGTTGATTTTAATCATTTCGGGAAGCAAAATACGGGCAAATGATTCCATAAGAATAGGCTTGGTCTTGAGTGGGGGAGGAGCAAAGGGGCTTTTTCACATCGGGGTCTTGAAAGCGCTGGAAGAGAATAATATACCCGTAGATTACGTTGCGGGAACATCCATGGGCGCCATTGTAGCGGGGATGTACTCAATGGGTTACTCTCCCGATGAGATGATGGATTATTTTTCTTCGCAAAGTTTCGACAACCTTCTGAATGGAGTTATACCGACAAAATATCGGTTTTTTTCACAGGAAATGGACGAAACACCCGAAGCGCTGTATATGAATTTCGATATTAAAAAGAAAGAAATAAAACCCGTTTTTCCCACAAATCTTATTCCGCCGTACAGGATGGATTTGGAATTTATTCGTTTAACCTCGGCGGCGACTGCTGCCTGCAAAAATAATTTCGACAGCCTGATAGTGCCGTTCAGGTGTGTCGCCGCCGATATAGGCGCTCATAAGCCTCACGTGATGAGAAAGGGCAATCTCGGAACAGCGATAAGGGCTTCGATGTCATATCCTTTTGTCTTTAAGCCTGTTCTGGTCGATTCGACCTTGCTTTTCGACGGAGGGGTGTATAATAATTTTCCGTGGGATGTGATGTCCGGTGATTTTAATCCCGATATAATAATAGGTAGCATATGTACTTCAAATATCGAGCCGCCCGACGAATCGGATGTTATTTCCCATATTTCGAACATGCTGATAGCCGAAACAAATTATGTTCTCCCGGATTCGACAGGTATTTTGATAGAAAAAAATTTTCCGAAAGTGAAAATTCTTGATTTTTGGCGAATACACGAGCTGGTGGATTCGGGTTACAAGATTACGCTGGAAAAAATGGATGAAATCCGCAGAAAAATTCCTGTTGAAAGAACAGCGTCGGAACTCGGCGCCAAAAGAAAACAGTTCAGGTCAAAATGTTTTGTACTGAAATATGACGGCGCGACGGTAACAGGAGGTTTGGACGAACAAAATATTACGATTCAGCGGCTTATGACCAAAGACACAAAAAATGCCTATACGCATGAACAGTTGGAATCCCGATTTTACAGTATTATTGCATTCAATCTTGTCAAGTCTTTTTATCCGACGGCAGAGTATGATTTTGAAAAACAGATTTATGTGCCTAATTTCAGAATCAGTCCTTCGCCCATGTTCAAACTTTCTTTCGGCGGAAATATTTCTTCATCGTCCGGAAATATGGTTTATACGGGAATTGAAGTATTGCGATGGCGAAAAAATTTGACACGTTTCAGGACAAGTTTTACGTTCGGGAAACAGTATTCGTCCTTTCAGATAGGCGCCCGGCAGGATTATCCGCTGTCGCTGCCACTGTTTACGGAAGCATATTTAACTATCTCGGCATATGATTTTTACAAGGGAAGTCAGGATATTTTTTACGACAATATCCGACCCGTATTTTTGAAAGAATACGACAGATTTTTTACGGCAAACATAGGCAGGGGACTGACCAAAAATTCGAAATTGAAAATCGGATTTTCATCAGGATTTCAGAATGTCAATTATTATAAAAGCACTTTTTTCAAATCGACGGATACTCTGAGCAAATCCAATTTCCCGTTTTTCTCCGTTCACATGATAATTGACAAAAATACCTATAACTATAAACAGTATCCGACAAACGGTCATTACCTTAACCTCTCGTTGAGAGGGGTTTGGGGCAAAGAAAACTACAAGGAAGCATCGAGACCGATTATCCTGAAACAGCCGCATAAATGGGCGTCTTTAAGTCTTGTAAACGACTATTATTTTGACATAAACAAATATCTGTCAATAGGTTCGTACATAGAACTGATGGCTTCCGGCAAGTTCGTTTTTTTCGATTATTATCCCACAATCGACATGTTGCCGGTTTTTCAGCCTACGCCTCACAGCAAAACATTTTTGCTGGAAAGCTACAGGGCAAATACTTACCTTGCTCTCGGCGTTAAACCGATACTGAAAATAGGCAAATCAATTTCCATCCAGTCCGACGCATATGTTTTTCAACCGTATAAAAGGCTATTGACCGACATGAGTTACGAAAAACTGCCCAAACCGCTGTTTATGGGCTCTGCCGCCGCCGTATGGCAATCGCCCATAGGACCGCTCAGCGTGTCATTAAACTATTATGACCGAAACTACAACAACTGGTATTTGCTTGTCAATTTCGGATATATAATATTCAACAAGAAAGGACTAAACAATTAATCGCTTCTCTCCTGAATTTCA
>JAISSE010000080.1 GCA_031273285.1 Prevotellaceae bacterium | reverse complement strand
AAAACTACGAAGAATGTGCCGCATATTACAAGAAATTGATTAATATACTGAAACAGTTGAATTATTCCGAATTTAAAAGCGAAAAATTCAAGGGCTACGAGGAACAGATTTGGGAAGAGGTGAAAATGGAGAGTTGACACACACAAACACGCAGATGACGCGGATATTTAAAATATTATCAACCTATTTTTGGGGGGGCATTGCACATAACGTTCCGACTGTTTGCGACGTTTTGTCAGTCTCGAATAAAGACTTTTCTTTGAGATATTTTTTTCCTTTCCGGGATACTTTTTTTCTGTCTCTGAGGTAATATTTTCTCCATCACTGTTTACTCTCCCTTTCCCCGTCAACTCCTCAAGAAACGCATCGCGGTTCGAGCGCCCGGTTGGAGTCGGATGATTTTTTAAAGGAAAAAGGTCGGAATCGTTTTTCCAATTCTGACCTTTTCTGTTGTACTGTTTCCTGCTTTTGTGGATTTTCGTTTTCGACGTCCATCCGGCGGAGATTTCCAACTCTGCCTCCCTGCTTCCTTTCCTGTTAGCTTTTACGTAATCGCTAACTTTTCCTTTTTTCTTCATGTTCATTTTATCCTTACTTTCTTTTCCACTGCGGAAAATTTCCGCAAAGGTACAACTTTTCCCTAAACCGCAAGCATTATTTGTGATACTGCCTTTCCCCATCAACTCCTCCATGAACGCATCGCGGTAGAGATTGCGCTGTTTCTCATTTTAGTAACTTGTCCAACCTTGCTTTTCTCCAAACCAGTCACGGTATTAAATAGTGACTTCATATTTTTCTCAAATATCTTTTAAGCAGCGTTTTCATGATGATTTTATGGAATGGCTTGACGGGAAAGAAATAAACCCTTCCCCATAAATTATTGTAATGCACCACGGTTGTCAGGGAAACCGTTCCGTTCGCTTTGTCTTTTAAAACAGACGCTCTGAAGTTTAAATGTTTATCATCTTCACCCATTACGATTTCGTCTTCACGGTTCTCTATCAGTGAGAAAAACGTATCGTCTTTCCGTGTGTTCCTGTCCGTTTTTAATCCGAACAGTCCAGCAATTCGGTTGCGAATGAAGAACAACACATTCACCCAGTCGGGCAGTTGCATTAATTCCTTCGATATTTCTTCCGCACGCTTGTCGGTCGTTTGATAAATCAGATAAGTATCGTGATAATCCACTCTCCCGAAGTCGGTTGTAATCATTGAATTTGCAGGTACGGCACTGCATTTTTTAACAGACTTTCTACTCATTACTATTTTTGCTTGATAAAATCCGTGAGAATTGTGTCTGAGCGCTCGGAAAGGGGTTTGAAGCCTTTGAAAACTGTTTCTGAGCGCTCGGACGGCAGAAATCGCATCGAAACGCCCGCGAAAAATGCGGCTAAACGGCGTTCCGCAAGGATTATACCTGTATTTTTTACCGTTACGGACATCAAAATTAAAGCGCAAAGTTAAAATACTTTTTTTGATATGCGGAGAGAAACATTGTCGAACATTCGAAAGTTGTGTTCGGCAATTGTTCGTCGGTATTTTCCCGCAATTTGTCCGATTTATTTCCCTTGTTATTGTGTAGTTTGATAAATAGTATTATCTTTGCACCGCGAAAGAGGGGGAGCAGAAGCTCCCCTCTTCCATTGAAAAGATATGATAGATAGAGCATTAGTAACACAGGTTGTTGAAGATGAAATTGAGGGAACGGATATATTTGTCGTAGATATTACGGTGAGCGCCGATAATGCTGTTGCCGTGGTTTTGGACAGCGAAACAGCTATTACCATAGCTGACTGCGCGAAGATTAATCATCTTGTTTGCAGCGCGTTGAATGCGTCCGGAGAGGATGATTTCGAATTGACGGTTTATTCGGCGGGATTGAGCGAGCCGTTGAAGTTGAAGCGTCAATATGTCAAGCATATAGGCGAAGAAGTGGAAGTGCTCCGGAAAACGGGCGAAAAGCAGAAGGGCATTTTGCAGGGCGTCGATGACAGTTGCATCGAAATAGAGTACGAAGTCAGGGAAAAAGAACCGGGCGCAAAAAAGAAAAAAACGGTTAAATTGAAAGAAACAATCGGGTTGGATTCGATTAAATCGACCAAACTTGTGATAAAAGTGTGAAATATAATTGTTCGATACGATAAAAATAAAACATATTTAAGATGAATCTTATAGATACCTTTTCGGAATTTAAAGACCTGAAGAACATAGACAGGCCTACAATGATGAGTGTTTTGGAAGATGTGTTTCGCGGGATGATGACACGAATGTACGGAACCGACGAAAATTTCGATATTATTATCAATATCGACAAGGGAGATTTTGAAATCTGGCGAAACCGCATGGTTGTTGACAACGTTGAAGATGCTAATACTCAAATATCTCTCGAAGACGCCAAGAAAATAGACGAATCCTACGAAGTGGGCGAGGAAGTTACCGAAGAAGTCAGGCTGGAATCGTTCGGCAGAAGAGCTATACTGGCTCTGCGACAGAATCTTGCCGGCAGAATAATGGACCTGGAAAAAGCAAATATTTTCAACAAATATAAGGAACGAGTGGGAGATATAGTTGTCGGCGAGGTGTATCAGGCATGGAAAAAAGAAACGCTGATTCTCGACGACGAAGGCAACGAAATGATTTTACCCAAAGCCGAACAGATACCGCACGATTTTTACAAAAAGGGCGACACCGTCAAGGCAATAGTCATGCAGGTGGAGATGCGGAACAATACTCCGCTGATAATTCTGTCGAGAACTTCTCCGGTATTTCTGGAACGGCTGTTCGAACAGGAAGTTCCCGAAATATTCGACGGTTTGATTACAATCAAGAAAGTTGTGAGAGCGCCGGGCGAAAGAGCCAAAATTGCAGTCGAATCCTACGACGACCGCATTGACCCCGTCGGCGCCTGCGTCGGAGTGAAAGGGTCGCGGATTCACTCCATCGTCAGGGAGTTGCGAAACGAGAATATCGACGTGATTAATTTCACGACAAATTCGCAGCTGTTGATTCAGAGAGCCTTGAATCCGGCAAAAATAACATCAATCAAACTGAACGAAAGCGCGAAAAAAGCCGACGTTTTCCTGAAACCGAACGAAGTTTCGCTGGCTATAGGCAAGGGCGGGCTGAATATCCGGCTTGCAAGTCAGCTCGTGGGCTACGAAATCGACGTGTACCGCGATGTTGTGGAAGAGGAGGAAGACGTTAATCTCGACGAATTTACAGACGAAATCGAACCCTGGATTATTGATACGCTGAAACGTATCGGATGCGATACGGCGAAAAACGTACTGGCGATTTCGGTGAACGAATTGATACGCAGGACAGACCTTGAGGAGGAGACTGTGCTGGAACTGTTATCGATACTTAAATCGGAATTTGAATGATTGTAATATAATAGTAATAATAAATTTTAAGGCTTTCCTTCTGTAATTATGGTGAATGACAATATTAGAATAAGTAAAATTCTGAAAGAGTTTAACATTGGAATATCCACTCTGGTCGAATTTTTGAAAAAAAAAGGCGTTGAAGTGGAAGCCAATCCCAATGGGAAAGTGTCGGAAAAAGTCTATGCTTTGGTTAAAAACGAGTTTGGCAATGAGCACGACATAAAACTGGCTTCCCAAAAAATCAGCTGGAAACCTGTAGCCGTCAGCTCCGTATCCGTCTCAAACATGGATAAAAACGAAGATGCGGAAGATGAAATCGAGGAAGAAAAGGAAGTCTTTATTAAATCCAATACGGTGGACATCATTGTTGACGGTCTGCCGGGACCCAAGATAATCGGAAAACTTTCCGACGAGCAGTTAACGGGAAAACCGCATAAACAGAAAAATGATACTCGGCAGAATATCAAACCGGCAGAATCGGTCAAACAGTCCGATTCCGCAAAATCCGCAGAAAACGGGAAACCGCTTGACGCAGCACATAAACAAGTCGAACAACAGAAGTCGGAAAAGGTGATCACCGCCAAACAAAACGCAGGAGAGTTAAAACATCCTAAAATTATTGAGAAAATAGACATAGCATCTATCGAAAGACCCGGAAAAACAGAGTTTCAGGGAAAAGACAAAGACAGGCAGAGAGATAAAAACAAACGCAAGGACAACCGAAAAAAATTCGAGAAAAAACAGGAGTCCGTCAAGCCAGTCCAGACACAGACGCCTCAGCAGACATCTCAGTCTCAGCCTCAGCAGATGCTTCAGAATTTCAAGCCCAAACAGGAAAAAACACATCAGACGGTTGCCGATTTGATGAATCTCGAACCGAAGAAAGAGCCTGAATTTATAAAGACAAAAGTAGAGCAGTTGTCGGGTCCCAATGTTGTCGGAAAAATAGACTTGAATCAGTTCAAGAAACCCGACAATGCCGGTACCAATAACGCCAACAGGGACAGAAACAAAAAGAAAAGGCAAAGAATCAGGAAAAATGCCAAAATCAATGTCAATGCGGAAATAAATGCGCGCAAAGACCCGAAATTTGTCCGGAATAACAGCGGCAACAACAATAACAGCGGCAACAATAACAATAACAGCGGGAACAATAACAACAACAGGAACAATACCCCCAACCGGAACGTCGCCACTCCAAACCGGAACGCCGCCGTACCCAACAGAAACACCGCCGCCCCCAACAGGAACAGCAGCACCGGCAACAGCAGATTTAAACCCGTTCACCGTCCGGTGGATGACGAAGCCGTACAGCGTCAGGTAAAGGATACTCTTGCCCGTCTGACCGCAAACAAGGGAAAGACAAAGAGTTCCAAATATCGCCGCGAAAAAAGAGATGCCGTCAGCCAGAGAGCCATGGAGGAGCAGGAACTTAGGAAAATGGCAAGCAATATCCTGAAAGTTACGGAATTTGTGTCGGTTAACGAATTGGCGACAATGATGAATCTCCCCGTGGTGAAAGTGATAGGCGCCTGCATGAATCTCGGTCTGATGGTATCCATCAACCAGCGACTTGATGCGGAAGCGCTTGTGCTTGTGGCGGAAGAGTTCGGCTATTCGGTCGAATTCATCACCGCCGAATTGCAGGACAGCATTGAGGAAGAAGCCGACAAAGCCGAAGATTTGGTGTCCCGTCCGCCGATAATCACGGTCATGGGGCATGTCGACCACGGTAAAACATCCCTGCTGGACAATATTCGCAAAACCAACGTTATCGCGGACGAAGCGGGAGGCATAACCCAGCATATCGGGGCATACAACGTAAAACTGGAGAACGGTCGGCGAATCACTTTCCTCGACACTCCCGGTCATGAAGCGTTTACCGCCATGCGCGCCCGCGGAGCCAAAATAACCGACGTGGCGATAATTATTATCGCCGCCGACGACGCCGTGATGCCGCAAACGGTTGAAGCGATTAATCATGCCGTTGCCGCAGGTGTTCCAATGATATTCGCCATAAACAAGATAGACAAGCCGGGAGCAAATCCGGAAAGAATCCGCGAACAGCTTGCCAACATGAACTATCTGGTCGAAGAATGGGGCGGAAAATATCAGTGTCAGGAAATTGCGGCAAAACAGGGCATAAATGTCGATAAACTTCTGGAAAAAGTCTTGCTCGAAGCCGATATCCTCGATTTGAAAGCCAATCCGAATAAAAAAGCCACGGGCAACGTTATCGAATCGTCGCTGGACAAGGGACGGGGCTATGTAACAACGCTTTTAGTGCAGAACGGAACACTGAAAACGGGCGATGTCGTTCTTTCGGGAACCTACACCGGCAAGGTCAAGGCAATGTTCAACGAACGCGGTAAACGTCTGGAAATAGCCGCTCCCGCCACTCCGGTGCTGATACTCGGTCTGAACGGCGCTCCGGCAGCCGGCGAAACATTCAACGTGATGAACGACGAAAAAGAAGCCCGCGAAATCGCAAACAAACGCGAACAGCTGATCAGGATACAGGATATACGTACAAAGAAACATATCACACTGGAAGAAATCGGACGACGTATAGCAATCGGCTCGTTCAAGGAGCTGAATATTGTCGTCAAAACCGACGTGGACGGTTCCATGGAGGCTCTTGCCGATTCGCTCATCAAACTGTCGACCGAAGAGGTTCAGGTAAATATCATACACAAGGCAGTGGGCGCGATATCCGAATCGGACGTGCTGCTGGCTGCCGCTTCCAATGCCATCATCATCGGATTTCAGGTGCGTCCTTCGGCAGGAGCGCGCAGGCTCGCCGAAAAGGAAGAGATAGAAATTCGTTTATATTCCGTCATCTACAATGCGATAAACGAAGTCAGGGACGGTATCGAAGGTATGCTGGCGCCCGAACTGAAAGAAGAAATAACGTCTACGGTCGAAGTTCTGGAGACATTCAAAATCACGAAAGTCGGAACGGTGGCGGGATGTATTGTCCGCGAAGGAAAAATGACCCGAAACTCGAAAATACGCATAATACGCAACGGAATAGTGATATACTCCGGCACCTTGGGTTCGCTCAAACGGTTCAAGGAAGACGTGAAAGAGGTCGTTTCGGGATATGAATGCGGATTGAACGTCGAGAACTTCAACGATATAAAGGTGGGAGACATCGTCGAATCGTACGAACAGATTGAAATAAAGAGAAAACTGTAGCAATGGAATTTGAGGAGATTTTTATCAGGGGGGCTTTTGTCATTAAACCCGGAGTGTTTGGAGACGACAGGGGCTATTTCTTCGAATCGTTCAGAAAAGACGAATTTGAAGCGAATATCGGTGCGGTGAATTTTATTCAGGATAACGAATCGAAATCATCCGCCGGAGTCTTGAGAGGATTACATTTCCAAAAGGGAAAATACGCTCAGGCAAAACTTGTCAGAGTTATCAAAGGCGCTGTTTTGGATGTTATCGCGGACATCAGACCCGATTCTCCGACTTTCGGCAAATATTTTGCGATAGAACTGACCGAAACCAATAAACTGCAACTGTTTCTGCCGAGAGGAATGGCGCACGGCTTCCTCGTAACGGAGAACGATACCGTCTTTTCGTACAAGGTCGATAACATATATTCGCCCGAAAACGAATCGGGTATAATATTTAACGACCCGACCCTGTCGATAGACTGGAAACTGCCCGAATCATCTCTCCTGCTTTCGGACAAGGATAAAAAATTACCGCTGTTCGATTTTTTAATTGAGAATTGACAATGGGCTTCGCGCTTCGTTCGTAGGCTGTCCCCAAAAGTCGGTTCAGGCATAAAAAACAAATGACGTCTAATAAGGGAAGAGAAATAAATAAGTTATAATACATTATTGTCATGTGTCTGCGAACTCCGCAGGAGTTCAATGTGAAACGAAGTTCGGCGTAGCCAATAACCCCCAATGAAGCGTAGCGATTGGGGGCAGCTATACCACATCCTCTCTCAACCCCGACAGGGGTTGAACAAATCCGGTATTCATTCGATATTCAACCCGCTTCGGGGTTGAGTGGACAGTGGAGGCGCTACCCACAATCCTCCTCACTGCGTTCGGAGTTCATTGGGGGTTATTCATATTGAACTCCTGCGGAGTTCGCTGTCGCCAACTCAAAATCGGAAACTGCGTAACATGAGTTATTATATGTTATTTATTTTTTATGCCTAACTGCCGAATAAAGTTGTTTTAATCATCTTTTTTACTGAATTTATCCCTGCAATTTTGCAGGGAATGATTGTAGTCTTTACAAAACGTTCCTGCAAATTGCAGGAGAAAAATGTATCTTTTTCGGCATTGTTTACTGATGACGGGAATCACGCAATCGTCCGGAATACAGTAAGAGACGGTCTCGAAAGAGATATTTTTCAAACGCAAAGTCCGCAAAGAATTTTCGCAAACGTCAGTTCGGCGCAGCCAAACGTCAGTTCGACGCAGTCAATTGAACCCGTTTGATAAAATTTTTGTCGTTTTCGTGAAAATATTACCGGCAGATAAACAGTTAGTTCCGACATTTTTTGTTTTCGACTTTCATTTTTTGCGGTATTGTATCAACATTTTTTATAATTTTGCACGTTGCATTAAACAGTATAATAATTACAAAAATATTGAAATATGGTTAGTTATAAAGAACTCGGGTTG
>JAISSE010000068.1 GCA_031273285.1 Prevotellaceae bacterium | reverse complement strand
GAGCGTAATAACGTCTCTGTTCCCCGTGGTTGTAACATATATGTTGCCTTCGTGCAAAGTATCTTCCACAGTCTTAACCTCAAAGCCTTCCATCGCAGCCTGAAGCGCGCAGATGGGGTCGATTTCGGTAACGATGACCCGCGCTCCGTAGGCAGCCATCGAACGGGCGCAGCCTTTCCCGACGTCGCCATATCCGCAAACGACAACGACTTTGCCTGCAATCATCACATCCGTAGCCCGTTTGATGCCGTCAGCCAACGATTCGCGGCAACCGTAAAGATTGTCGAATTTGCTTTTTGTAACCGAATCGTTTACGTTTATCGCCGGCGTCAGCAGTTCGCCCTGTTCCTTCATCTGATAGAGACGATGCACTCCTGTTGTGGTTTCTTCGGAAACTCCCTTCCATTCGGCAACCGTGCGGCGCCATTTTCCACTGTCGCCTGCCAGAATGTTTTTCAGTAAATCAAGAATCACTCCTTCCTCTTTGCTCGCCGGCGTTTTGTCTAAGGTCGAAGCATCCTGTTCGGCTTTGTATCCTTTGTGAATAAGGAGTGTAGCGTCTCCGCCGTCGTCGACAATCAGGTTCGGACCTTTTCCTTCGGGAAAGGACAGAGCCATAGCCGTACACCACCAGTATTCTTCGAGGGTTTCGCCTTTCCACGCAAATACCGGTATTCCTGCTTTTGCAATTGCCGCGGCAGCATGGTCCTGCGTCGAAAAAATATTGCAGCTTGCCCATCGCACATCGGCTCCCAGCTCGGTCAAAGTCTCTATCAGCACGGCGGTTTGTATCGTCATGTGCAGCGAACCGGTTATGCGCGCTCCTGCCAAAGGTTTTTCGGCGGAGTATTTTTTACGTATGCTCATCAGTCCGGGCATCTCTTTTTCAGCGATTTCTATTTCCTTTCGCCCCCAGTCGGCAAGCGTAATGTCCTTTACTTTGCAGTTTAAATTTTTGTCTATAATCATCAGATAAAATATTTATTTTGGCGACAAAAGTAATAATTATTTTTCGATTTCGTAATTATTTTCGATTTTTAAAACGACATTGATATTTCCCGTCTGTTGTCGTCCAGCACCTTAATATATATGCGCAGGGTATTTTCGGGCAATAATTCTTCTATCATTTCGGGCCATTCGACGAAACATAAATTTCCGCCGTAGAAATATTCTTCGTATCCGAAATCGTATGCTTCGGCGATACTGTTTATCCTGTAAAAGTCGAAATGACAGATTGTTCTGTTGTCGGATGTTTTGTATTCGTTCACCAAAGCAAACGTGGGACTTGTAACGCTATCCTCTACTCCCGCTTCGCGGCAGATGGCTTTGATCAGAGTTGTTTTTCCGGCGCCCATGTTTCCGTACAGGGCGACGATTTTCCTGCCGTCCAGGAGTTTGCAAATCTTTTGTGCGGTCTCCCGTATATCTTCAAGCCCTGTTACGAATGGTTGCATCTATTACATCTTTCAATGAGGCATACATTTCAGGAACATATTGAGCAATATCCTTTTCCGGTGTCCACACAGCCTCGCTAATATCCTCTTCACTTTGCGGACGAAGTACCTGATTTCCGGAATAAGCGGCGTCGAACCAGACGGTATGTTTGATTACCCGTCTGTTGTCTTTATCTCTGTAAACGTGATAAGTATCCGCTATTTTCTCCGTTATTTCGATACCCGAAATTCCGCATTCTTCTTCTATTTCCCTGCGGGCAGCGGACGTATCCGTTTCGTTTTCTTCTATTTTGCCTTTCGGCAAATCCCAGTAGCCCAGGCGGCGTATCAGGAGAATATCGCTGTTACTGTTGCGAACCACTCCTCCGGCAGCGCGAATATATCTGTTATTTGCTTTCAAACAGTCGAATACGGATTCCGGAGACTCGGTATATACATAAAACTCAGGAACGGACGACTGTTCGAAAAAATCGAACAAATCGTTCACGTCTTCAGGTTTGTCTATTCTTGTCCCCATTCCGTTGACCGACCTGAAGCATTTTTTTTCATCGTTCGAAACGGTAAAGAGCCGTTTGTCGAGAAAAATCCTGAACCCGCGAGTTTGTCGATTCATTTGTGCCGATGTTGAGTTGTTAAACTTTCTTTTCCGTCGGCTTTATGCCCAGTTCGTCCAATTGTTCATCACTTATAGTCGACGGAGAATCAATCATTACATCTTTTCCGGCGTTATTTTTCGGGAAAGCGATATAGTCGCGTATCGAATCGGAACCGCCGAAAATGGCGCACCACCGGTCGAATCCGAAAGCAATTCCGCCGTGTGGCGGAGCGCCGTATTTGAATGCGTTGATTATGAAGCCGAACTGCCTTTCCGCTTCTTCGGGAGCAAATCCCAAAACCTTGAACATCGTGCGCTGAATCTGCGAATCGTGTATGCGGATGGAACCGCCGCCGATTTCCACTCCATTGACTACAAAGTCGTAGGCGTTGGCTCTCACTTCGTCAGGATTGCTCTCCAACCGGGACATGTCCTCCGGAACAGGCGATGTAAAAGGATGATGCATTGCGTAATAGCGATTGGTTTCCTCATCATGTTCGAACAGCGGGAAATCGACGACCCACAGCGGTTTGAAAACCTTATCGTTTCTAAGTCCGAGACGGTTTCCCATTTCGAGTCTCAGTGCCGAAAGCCCTGAAAGAGTGATTTTTTTCGCTCCGGCAAGTATCAGTATGAGGTCGCCTTTTTTCGCTCCCGCCCTGTCGGCAAAAGCCTGTAATTCTTCGGGAGTATAAAACCTGTCGATACTCGACTTTATTCCGCTGTCGGACAGCCGGATATATACCAGCCCCTTAGCGCCTGTCTGCGGACGTTTTACCCATTCCGTAAGTTCGTCGATTTGTTTGCGGCTGTATTCCGCACATCCTTCCGCACAGATGGCGCCGACATATTCGGCATTGTCGAACACCGCAAAACCTTTGCCTTTCAGCGATTCGGCGTCGGTTATCTTCATGTCGAACCGGATGTCGGGTTTGTCGCAGCCATAGTAATCCATGGCGTCGCTGTAGCTCATGCGCGGAAAATCGCCGCCAAACTCGATGCCGAGTATGTTTTTGAAAAGATGTTTTGCCAATCCTTCAAATGTTTGCAGGATGTCTTCCCGTTCGACAAACGACATTTCGCAGTCTATCTGGGTAAATTCCGGCTGACGGTCGGCTCTCAGATCTTCGTCGCGAAAACATCTTACAATCTGAAAATAACGGTCGTAACCGGCAACCATCAGAATCTGCTTGAACGTTTGCGGCGACTGCGGCAGGGCGTAAAACTCTCCCCGGTGGATTCGCGAAGGCACGACAAAATCGCGGGCGCCTTCCGGAGTGGATTTGATGAGATACGGCGTTTCTATTTCGAGAAAGCGCTGCGAATCCATGTATTTGCGGACTTCGTGAGCCATTCGGTGGCGCAGTTCCAGCGCTTTGCGGAGCGGCGTGCGTCGCAAGTCCAAATATCTGTATTTCATCCTCAGTTCATCACCGCCGTCGGTATCGTCCTCAATCGTGAAAGGCGGCAATTCCGAGGCATTCAGTATTTTTATCTCCCGAAGAAGAATTTCCACATCGCCGGTAGGCAGTTTGGGATTTTTTGAAGCGCGTTCGATAACCGTTCCACTTGCCTGAATCACAAACTCTCTGCCTATGGAAGCGACGGTCGAAGCCACCTGCCCCCGAGCTTTTTCGTCGAGAACCAGCTGAGTGATACCGTATCTGTCTCTCAGGTCGATAAATGTCATCCCGCCAAGTTTGCGTACACGCTGCACCCAGCCGGCAAGCCGGACGTCGATTCCCCTGTCGGATATGCGCAGTTCTCCGCAATTATGTGTTCTGTACATAAATATAAATCAATTATTGTTTGCAAATATAAATGCTGAATTCGTATAACAAAAGAATGGGAATACTTGCCGCAAGCATTGTCGTGGGGTCGGGCGAGGGTGTTATGATTGCCGCAAGCGTCAATATGACGACTATGGAATGCCGCCTGTATTTTCTTAGAAACGCCTTGTTAACAACGCCTATGCGCGAAAGTATCAGTATCAGTATCGGCATTTGGAATACTATCCCCATCCCCAGTACCAGAATAGTCAGAGTATCTATATATGAGGTAAGTGTGAAGATATTGTCCACGCTTTTGCTGACCTCGTAAAATCCCATGAATTTGAGCGTCATCGGGAATACCAGAAAATAGCCGACCAGTACTCCGACAAAAAAGAGTATCGAAGAAAACGCAAAGGCTTTGGATATTGCCGAACGCTCGTTTTCGTACAGGGCGGGGCGTACAAACAGCCATAACTGGTATATTATCCAGGGAAACGACAATACGAACCCAAACCAGAAAGATGTGCTTACGTGAGTAAAGAACTGCCCCGAAATAGTGATATTCTGGAGATTATGCAGGCTGAACGGTTCGATGCACAAAGACGGCAGCGAAAGCAAATTTCCCAGAGAACACAATGCCCTGTACAGCAGGAAATCGGAACTGGTGGGACCAAATATGATAACATCAAATACTATATATTTATTGACAAATACCAGTATCATGCACGCAAAAATTCCGATAGCTATGCGGAATAAAGTCTTCCTGAGGTCGTCCAGATGGTCCCAAAACGACATCTCCCTGGCGTCTCCGGCCTGTTTATGCTCTGCCATTTTTCCGAATGCTATTTTTTTATTTTGTCGTTGTCATCATCTTTCATTTCGTCCTTGAAACCTTTAATTCCCTGACCGATACCTTTAAACAGTTCGGGAATTTTTTTCCCTCCGAACAAAAGAAGGACTACCAGAACGACTATCACTATTACGGAAGGACTAAGAAGTAAAACTGTATTCATGCGTATTTTTTTAATTGTTAAATAATTATACATATATAAGCTGATATTTTACCAGCTGTTTCCGGCTGCAAAGATATAAAATAATTATCACTAAGAAATAATTATGATGTATCCGAAGGCTGTCTCAAAAATAATTCGGCACGCGGATGACGCGGATTAATCTTTTGTTTGAGTAATATGGCATTTATTTTATTTATCTGCGAAAATCCTTATAATCTGCGTGCTTTCGAGACAGTCTCAATGCACAAACCAAACCGCGAAGAGTATCCTCCTCCTTGTGTATCCAAATTTATTCTTTCATCAGGGAACTCCTAAAAACTGCTTTTTCGGCGTTCGACTTCAATTTTTAAATCCTCATTTACAATTAGTAAACTCCGGTTTAAAAATCTTGTCTGCCTTGAAAAATCGAGTTTTTAGGAGT
>JAISSE010000059.1 GCA_031273285.1 Prevotellaceae bacterium | reverse complement strand
TGGACAGTTATGACAAAACGCTGGAGATAATCGGGGATATTTGTGCAAATATCATCAGCCCGAATGCCGAAAGCATTGATCATGAAGGTCCGCAGGTTATCGACGGACACGTCAAATATGCGCGTGGAACTCAGGAAAACCATGACGCTCTGAAAAAAGCCGGACTTTACGGCATGTCGCTTCCACGCGAATACGGAGGGCTGAATTTTGCAATGGTGCCTTACGTGATGGCTGCGGAAATCGTTTCAAGAGCGGATGCGGGATTCGGAAATATCTGGGGTTTGCAGGACTGTGCAGAAACAATACACGAATTTGCATCGAAGGAAATCAAGGAAGAATATCTGCCCCGCGTTTCCGGCGGCGAAACCTGTTCGATGGATTTGACCGAACCCGATGCCGGCAGCGATTTACAGGCGGTGATGCTGAAGGCAACATGGGACGAAAAACAGAATACGTGGCTGCTTAACGGAGTGAAACGTTTCATTACCAATGGTGACGCGGACATCAAACTTGTTCTGGCACGTTCGGAAGAAGGCACTAAGGATGCGCGCGGTCTTTCCTATTTTGTTTACGACAGGCGACACGACAAAGTCAAGGTACGCCGCATCGAAAACAAATTGGGTATCAAAGGTTCGCCTACCTGCGAACTTGTATTCACCAATGCTCCGGCGCAGCTTGTCGGCGACCGTAAACTCGGTCTGATAAAATATGTGATGTCGCTGATGAACGGCGCACGTCTGGGCGTCGGAGCGCAGTCGGTCGGCATCTGCGAAGCGGCTTATCGCGAAGCTCTTAAATATGCAAACGAGCGCAGTCAGTTCGGCAAAACCATAATCAATTTCCCCGCCGTTTACGAAATTCTCACGCTGATGAAAGCCAAACTGCACGCCTCCCGTTCGTTGCTCTACGAAACATCGCGCTATGTGGATTTGTACAAAGCCTACGGATTTCTTGCCGAAGACAGAAAACTCACTCCGGAAGAGCGTCAGGAGGCAAAATCGGCTCAAAAAACCGCCGATTTTTTCACTCCCGTGCTGAAACTCTTTTCGAGCGAATATGCCAACGAACTGGCATACGACAGTTTGCAGATACACGGAGGGTCGGGATTCATGAAAGATTATCCGATAGAACGTATCTACAGAGATGCAAGAATCACAACGATATACGAAGGGACGTCGCAACTTCAGGTTGTTGCTGCAATACGCGGGGTAACAACAGGTTTTGCACTGGGCAAAATCCGCGAATATGAAGCATTGCAGTACAGACCGGAGCATGAATACATTAAAAACCGGCTTGTTGTGATGACAAATGCATATGCCGAAGCCGTCGAAAAGGTTATATCGGAGGAAAGTCCCGAATACATTGATTTTCAAGCCCGCAGATTAGTCGAAATGGCGGGACACATCATATTGACATACCTGCTGCTGGTTGATGCCCAGAGAAACAGCGAGTATTCGCTTTCGGCGGACATATTCCTTAAATACGCGGCTTCGGAAAACAATCTTCGGTATTCGTACATAATGGATTTCGATATTAAGGATTTGGGATTGTTCAAAAACATAACGGAAGAGATTATACCGGGTTAAAACTCTGTAAACGGTGATTTCGTGGCACTTTCCGAAAAAATAAAAACGGAGGCATACCGTCTGGGTTTTTCCGCTTGCGGAATAGCAGAGGTTGTGTCTCCGGAACACGAATCGGAAAACATGAAGAAATGGCTTGAGAGCCAGTATAACGGCGAAATGCAGTATATGAAAAATCATTTCGCCCTGCGTCTTGACCCGACGCTGCTGGTTGCCGGTGCAAAATCCGTTGTTTCACTGGCATACAACTACTATTCGTCCAAAACGCAGGTCGCTGGCGCTCCGGTAATCTCAAAATACGCATACGGTACGGATTACCATATTGTTATCAGAAAAAAACTGAATCTTTTGCTTGATTTTATCCGCAGTGAACGGAAGGGAGCGGACGGCAGAGGATTTGTCGATTCCGCTCCGATACTCGAAAAATCATGGGCGCAGCGAAGCGGAATAGGCTGGAGAGGCAAAAACAGCAATATAATTATCAACGGCAAAGGCTCTTTCCATTTTCTTGCGGAATTGATACTGAACACCGAGCTGGAATACGACAGTCCCGCAACGGGCAAATGCGGCTCATGCGTCCGCTGTCTCGAAAGTTGCCCGACCGGAGCCATAGTCGAGCCTTATGTTGTGGATTCCCGCAAATGTATATCCTACTTAACCGTAGAGTTGAAGGGTGAAATTCCTGATTCGTTCAGAGGAAAATTGGCGGGAAGAATTTTCGGATGTGATATTTGTCAGGATGTTTGCCCGTGGAATATCCGTTTTGCAACCGATAACGACGAACCGATGTTCGACCCTTCCCCCGATTTAATCGGCAAGACAAAAGAGGAATGGGAACAACTGAGCGAAGAAGAATTTCGGACGCTTTTCCGAAATTCGGCGGTTAAACGAACAAAATATTCGGGCTTAAAACGAAACCTCTTAACGATGAACTATAAACGATGAACTATAAACGATGAACCATAAACGATGAACTATAAACGATGAACTATAAACGATGAACCATAACACGACAGTTCATAGTTCAATTGACAGGAAATCAGATGTGATTTTTTAAACGCAAAGTTCACAAAGTTATATCGCCGACACGATTTTCTTTGTGAACTTTGACTGCGTCGATCTTACGTTTGCGAAAATTCTTTGCGCCCTTTGCGTTTAAAATAGTAAGCGGGAGGGGCGCCGCTTCATCCTTCATCCTTTATAGTTCATCGTTCATCGTTTATAGTTTATAGTTCATCGTTTATAGTTTATAGTTCACTTTCTTATCGGCAATTTGCTTAGCAGCCTGATTTGGCGGACATCGGTATAGTCGTACTGATACAGTCCGTCGTCGGCAATCATCATCAGCACATTGTTGAACGGAATCAGGTCGAACCCGTCCATGCCGGAATAGTGCGCCAACCTGTTTGCCAGCAGTGTCTGCGGGTCGGCGGCATCGAATACTTTCAAGCCGTCGTCGCACAGGAACAGCGTACCGTTGTCGATGCCCAGCCCCTTCGGACTTGTCATCGCATACGTAACGATATGCTTCGGATCGCTGACGTCGCTGACATCGTAAACAATCAAATCGTTGTTCGTCTGTCCGCAGTTATTTCCCGAATGTATGGTAACGTAAGCCATGTCATTCTCCACCACAACGGGGTCGCAGCCAAAGACATGCCATACCCCTCTCACGTATGCCGGTTTCAGCGGGTCGGCAACCGAATAGATCAGCATTCCTGTAGGCGTCCCCATAAAAAGATTGTCCTTGTAGCTGAAAATCGTTTCGACATCGCCGACATACACATCTTCCGGGATTTTCTCCGGCTGCTCGCCGGCAAGGTCTACGATAACCATCCGGTTGTTTATGACCGCATACAGATAATCCCTGTAAAGCACAAACCGAGACATGGAACCGTTAACGCCCGTCGAAGAGCCGCTTTTGTTGGCTGCTTCAGAGGCAAAAAGCCCTCCCAGTCCGACGCT
>JAISSE010000056.1 GCA_031273285.1 Prevotellaceae bacterium | reverse complement strand
ATCATCGCTCGGACTGTCCCATACGACGTCATACCGCGAAATGTCGTTTTCTTCTCCCCTGCACCCCAGCAGCGCGAAAATGAGGAGGAACCGAATGATTGTATTTGTTTTCATATATTCACATGTTAAATTCAGCGTTTTTCGACAAACAGATTTGCTTTTACTCCTTTCACTCCGGGTTTTACCGTAAATAATCCGCCGCTCAGCGGATATTCCTGCAAATCCTTTTCGTTCAGGTTTTCCCTCGCGGTTGTGATGTACAGAATATCCAGATTTTTGCCGCCGAAAGCGCAGGAAGTAACCTGTTTGGCAGGTACTTCGACCTTGCACAGAAGCTCGCCCGTGTCGGGATTCCAGCGGGCGACACAATAACCGCCCCAGTGCGCGATCCAAATCATTCCCTCCGAGTCTATTGTCGAGCCGTCCGGACCGCCCATTTCCCGCGGGATAACGATGGCGTCGCGCGGATTCGATATGTCGCCGGTACGGTTGTCGTAGTCGTAAGCCACAACCTTACCCGTGTTGGTATCAATGTAGTACATGGTTTTTTTATCCGGCGACCACACGATGCCGTTGGATGTTCCCACGTCGCGTTTCATGGTGCGGACAGTGTTGTCGGCGTCCATTCGGTAGAGGGCTGCGGAATTGCGGGCGCCGATTGTCCCGACCCAGAAACGTCCTGCCGGGTCGCACTTGCCGTCGTTGAAACGGTTGCCGGTTGTCGATTTTTCGGGGTTCGGCGCTAACTGTTCCGTTTTTTTATCCGCAAAGCGATAGCGATAAATCCCGTCGTGGAGCGCAACTATGGCGTTTCCTCCGGTTGTCGGCACAACGGTACCGACTTTTTGACCGAGTTCTATCGTTTCGTTTTCGCCTGTTGCAGGATTGTACAGGTGCAAAAATCCCTGATTGATGTCAACCCAGTAAAGTTTTTTTTCTTTGGGATGCCAAATCGCGCCTTCGCCCAAATCGGATTTCGTATCAAGCAGCAGCTCTGCCTTTAACACTGTCTGGGCAGGCAATGCCCGACCGAAACAAATCATCAGGACAGGTGCGAAAATCAGGGTTACGAATTTCATGAAAATATTGAACATATTATGAATTATTAACAAGTTGAACATATATTTCTCTACAGACCCACGCATCGGTGGCGGCATACTTCTGCTGCAAATTCGTGAGTTGCGCATTTTCCCAGTTTGTAAGGCGTTGAGCTTTGGAAATACGGGCGTTAAGCACGATTGCCGCAATTTTTTGCACGCTTTTATCCTGTATCCCGTAATCCCTGACTATAAGCTGCAAATCTACAAATCCGCCCGGTTTTATCCTGCGGATATGCTGAAGCCCCTTGATATCGTCGTGAACCGCCGCTCCGACCTTTTTGACGGCTTCGTTTTCCAGAAGTTTTGCCAGACAGTCGGGAATGCCGATCGAATGAAGGCGGAAAAGATAAGCCGTACTGCCGGAAGCCAGCTGTAACAACGCTATGACGTGTTTTTGACCTTTGCGAAACGACGGTTTTGTCTCGGTATCGAAACCAAGTACATCAAATTTCGAAAGATATTCCACCGCCTGCGCGGCTTCGGTCAAATTGTTTACAACCTTGATTTTACCCTGAAAAACAATGTTTGACAAAGAATGTAAATCCTCTTTTTCGATATGCGCTATAAATTCCTGCAATTTTATTTCCGTTTTATTTTTTTACCGTATATTTTTTGCAAAATTAACAAAATATTTCATGATTGATATTGCAATGAAAATATTTTGCAATCAACAGCCAAAGAGGATTCACTTATATTCTTCATCTTCATCATATCAGAAGTTGATTCTGATGCCCGTACTCCATGTTCTGCCGAAGCCGTAATAAACTCTTGCCGTATTGATATCATGGTTATTGCCATCATTGGCGTCGGAGATATATTCCTTGTCGAACAGATTGTCGATATTGCCGTAAAGAGTAGCCTTAAAATTCCCGACATTGAAATTCCAGCGAATATTCAAATCCACCACAGTGGCGTCGGGCAATCTCCACGAATCCCCGCGATAGTCGGCGGAATTGCGATTGATTGGGTCAAATTCGGCAAAATGCTTTCCGAAATAATTGACATTTGCGCCAATCCTGATTGATTTGAACACATCGTAATCTATCCCCAGAAAAGCGGTATGTTGAGCGGAATTGCCGACATGAACACCTTTAATATAAGCGTTAGGTTCATCCACAAGAGTCTGTCCGTCAAAGACCTTAAAATTCACATCATTTTGCCATACCCAGTCGCCCAATGAACACATTCCCGTTACAAACAGCTTGGGATGGGGATTGAACTGCATTTCCAGTTCGACGCCCTTGTGCAAGGCGTTGACTCCGGGAATATTTGCGACTATCTCACCATTCGCATACGTTCTGATAAAAGTCCTGTCTTTCCAGTTCGTAATATACGCATTGAGTTTTGCCTTGAATACGGATGAAGTAAAGCCGTATCCGATTTCGCCCGATACGATTCTTTCCATTTTCACGCCCGTATTGATATCGTTTTTATAATTGAGAAAAGCATTGTCAAAATACGGTGTGCGAGTGAAATATCCTGCATTTACAAACACATTGTTTTGCCTGTTGAGATTGTAGTTGAAGCCGCCTTTCACGCTGAAAGGAACGAAATTTACCTTGTCGGACAATTGATTGTTTTCGGTGTAATTGAAATAATCCTTTCGGCGATAGTTGTTGGAGGCAAAAGAGCCGGACAGGAAAGCCGAATATTGCTCCTTCACATACTCCGCCTGTGCAAAAAGACCCAGCCACGAAACTATCCCGTCGTTATGATACGAAAATTTGTCGCCTACTTTCAATTGTGTTGTATTCGGACGATTTGCATTATAAGCGTTATCGAGATAATATTTTCCGCCAAGCAAATCGACGA
Organism: Prevotellaceae bacterium; assembly: GCA_031273285.1. Taxonomy (GTDB): domain Bacteria; phylum Bacteroidota; class Bacteroidia; order Bacteroidales; family UBA932; genus JAIRLF01. The sequence continues at coordinate 214 of JAISSE010000056.1, read as the reverse complement.
TTTCCATGCCGTGTTTGCCGATGTAATATTTTGCATCCAAGCCGGCGGTTATTTTCAAACTGTTGAACGATTTATTGTAAGTACTTAACAAGCCATACCATTCGTGCGAATTGAAGGCGTTGCTTACGATTATCTGGGAACCTGCATCCGATGCTTTGTTCAGGTTGATGGCTGCGTCGAAATCCCAAAATCCTTCGGGAGTTATCAGCGCATT